>NZ_JBRRET010000016.1:0-83911 GCF_056760435.1 Stenotrophomonas sp. STEN008
GGGGGGGGGGGGGGGGGGGGGGGGGGGGGGGGGCGCGGGGGGGGGGGGGGGGGGGGTGGGGGGGGGGGGGGGGGGGGGTGGGGCGGGGGGGGGGGGGGGGGGGGGGGGGGGGGGGGGGGGGGGGGGGGGGGGGGGGGGGGCGGGGGGGGGGCTGGGGGGGCGGGGGGGCGGGGCTTTTTGCTGGGGGTCTCCGGGCGCGGCCGGGGGTGTGGGGGGGGGCGCCACCCACGGAGCACCCCATGATCGACCTGAACCAAATCGATGACCTCGCCCGCCGCCTCAGCGACCTGGTGCCGCCGGGCCTGCGCGAATCACGCGAGGAACTGCAGGCCACCTTCAAGAGCGCGCTGCAGGCTGGGCTGGCCAAGCTCGATCTGGTCACGCGCGAGGAATTTGAAGTGCAGCGCGCGGTGCTGCTGAAGACCCGCCAGAAGCTGGATGCGCTGGAAACAGCGGTGCGCGAGCTGGAAGGGCGCCGCGCCGCAGAATGAAAAAAGGAGGCGCACTGCGCCTCCCACTTACAGATTATTTCCCGGATGGGGCCTTGCAGCAAGGCCCACCTGGCCCCCTAGACTCGCCGGCCTGTCGATCCGGCAGGACAACCTGGGGGTATCGCGATGACGCAGGACACCGAATGGACACCCGTTTCGCAGGACACCTGCGATCAGGTCGCCGGGCCGTTCTATCACGGCACCCGGGCCGACCTGGCCACGGGCGATCTGCTGGTTGCGGGCTACAGCTCCAACTATCGCGATGGCGTGGTGATGAACCACGTCTACTTCACCACGATTGCCAAGGGCGCCGGGCTGGCCGCGGAGATGGCCCGGGGCGAGGGGCGGCCGCGTGTGTACGTGGTGGCACCGACCGGGCCGTTCGAGGACGATCCGAACGTCACCAACAAGAAGTTTCCCGGGAACCCGACACGGTCGTATCGCAGTGCACAGCCGTTGCGGATTGTCGGTGAGATCACCGAGTGGGAACCCTACGATGCGGACTTCATCCGGCAGTTGAGGGAATTCGTCGCATCGGGGAGTGGCGAGATCATCAACTGATGGTCTATTGGTGCTGAGCGTTGCGCACATCTTCATCGGCATCGTAGATGTCAAGGCCGAGCTCGATGCCGCGCTCTCCCAGGGCGAGCAGGACCTTGGGCGAAAGCGAGACACCATCATTGCTGCTGCCCATGAAAAGGCCGCAGAACAGGTCAGGCCGGAACCGTGCCAGCGACTTCCATATGGCGGGATCTCCGGTGAGCTGATCAAGGATCTCAAAAATCTGAGCCTCCAGATCTTCAGGCTCACGACGCATCGCGGCCATTCGCCAGCTTCCGGTCCTGGCGATACGCACGACGCCCGAGTGGCTGCCTCCAAGTTCCTGGCCCTTGTGATGCGAGGCGGTTGGAGCCGCCCCCAGCAGGGCACTGATCTCATCCGGCAGAAGGTCGTCGCCGAAAAATCGAAGCGTTACCAGGGAATGATCGAATGCTGCCATTGAAGTCGGGTCGTCTTTTCGGAATGTCTTTCAGTATGCGCGTCCCGTCAATGTCAGCCTTGATCGGACCTGCGCGATTGCCCCGTGCCTGCACGCCTGTCCATCAATGCGCGGGCTGCGTCTGTAGTGCACTTGGCCCCCTGCGCAGCAGGTACAGCGCGACCAGGAAGGGCCACAGGGAGTTGATGGAAGAGAACAGGCGCTGGGTGAGTCCCCTGAAACCCTGCGGATCCGCGCCCACCAGGTTCAACCATAGATAGACCACTGCCGCGATGCTCACCACGGCAGTCACGGCATAGGCCCTTCGGTTGGCCGACCAGGCCCTCAGTTCGATATGCGACATCGCCGGCGCAATGATGTTCGCGATACCGATGGCGTAGAAGCCGTGCATCGGATGACCCATGGGCCAGAGCCCATTGGTCAACATGGAGACGCCAAAGATCATCCAGCAGGCGGCACCCACGGCGATCCGGCGACCGGATTCCCGCCATAGCGCGATGGCAAACAGTACGAACCCCAGCCCGCAGCCGATGGCGGCGATCCGTCCGCACAGGCTTGCGAGCACGGGTGCCTGCAGCAGCTCGCTGGCGTGATGTGCAATCGGGTTGTAACCGGGTGCGAGCATCGCAGCAACGGTGGTCCAGAATAGGAACCATGGCAGGGGTATCAGACCCGCGAAAAGAAGAGGTCGGCTGTGACGCAACATCTGCAATGATCCTTGTCGGGGTCTGCGGGGGCGGCGAATCCATTCAAACACCACCGCCTTCTCGTACTGCGGGCAGCCACGTCCAGGTGCCTGCCGCGGCAGTCAGACTCGGCGTGGCGCGCTGGACGGTCAATAGGTGGAAAGTCACTCGCACCTTCGCAGACGCGCGCCGCACGCTGTCGCAATCAACGCACTCTTCTCCCTCCAACAGACGAATCTGACGGGGCCGTCGCAGAAGTACCGAAAGCCCCGCCGTTCAAGCCTCTCGCGCCACTCCTCCCTGTACGACAATGCCAGAAACGTCTCGGGCCTGGCCGCATTGGCCCCGATCCCTTGGCATTCCCCACAACGGCGGGTAATCGTTGCTCCGCCACCGTGTATCGGTGGCCGGGCCTCGAAAACCCGCTGCTGTGACGAAGTCTGCGCCTGTCGGCTATGGCGGGCGGTTCGTGGGGGCCTCGTGCCCGCCGGCCCAACACAACCCGGTTTTCGAGCCACGCATCGTCCGCCCCCCTACTGGTGGCAGCTTATGCCCGCCCGTGCCGTCGCATTCCCTCAGTAGTCGTAGCTCACGCTGACGCGCAGCGAGCGCGGTGCCTGCCGTACCGTCGCTGCGCCGTACAGCGGGTCCGGCTGCCCCGGATCCAACTCGGAGTACGGCGATTTCCACAACGCCACCTGGCGGTTGAATACGTTGAACACATCCAGGTTGAAGCCCAGTCGCCCAGCCGCCACCGAAGGCCGGTAGGAGACTCCCAGATCCAGCTGTTTCAGCCAGGGCAGGCGCCCCTGGCTGCCCGGAGGCGCGGGCTGGCCGTTGTAGAAGTGGTAGGCAATGCCGTAGCCGGAAGGGTCTTCGAAGTTCGGGCCATACGAACCCAATGCGCTGAAGGGCGCGCCGGAAATCACCTTGAGGTTGGCCGAGACCAGCCATTCCGGCGTCAACTGGTAGTAACCATGCAGCTTGAACTGGTGGGTGTGGTCGTTGCTCTGCGGCCCGTTGGTGTGTTCCATCAGCTGCGCGTAATCCCAGGCCTGCGTGGTCGACACCGCCGTCTGGCCGATGCCCGACAGCAGCTGCCCTTCGGTGGTGCCATAGCTGCGCGACCACGTGTAGTCCGCCCGGCCATACCAGCGGCCATCAAACGGGTGCTCCAGCGACAGGTTCACCGCGTAGTAGTTGCGCTTGAACCTGGGGAAGCCCATCTCGGCATTGGTCAGCGGCACGCTTACGTAGTTGCCCCTGGTATCGACCAGATTGAAGGTGTTCGCACGGCCAGGATTGATCAACCAGCAACTGACCGGATTGCTGTCCTTGGTGACGTCATACCCCAGGCTGTCGGCCTTGGCCAGCACCGCGCCGATATCGCAGTAGTCATCCACGCCGCTGCGCAGCACCCGATAGGTCGCCTTCGCGCCGTACACCCAGTTCTGGCCGAGCGCCCTGCTGAAGCCCAGGATGAACTCGTCCTGGTAGGACGGCTCGATGCCGGAGGTCGCCACCGTCTTCGGATCGGGCAGCACGCCGTAGTAGTTGTTGGCCGACACCGCGCCGGAGAACGCGGTGAGGTCGGTTGGATAACCGTTGCTGTCGATGCCGCCATAGGTGTAGTACGTCGAGGTAGCCAGCGTCGCGCCCGCCGCGTTGAAGGCCGGGTTGAGCGGCAGCGCGAGGTAGTAGCGACCCACGTTGCCGAACACCTTGAAGCGCCCGTCGCCGTCGACGTCCCAGCTGAAGCCCAGCCGCGGCGCCCACTGCCCGCTGGTCTGCTTGATGTAGGCGTCGCCATCGCGGTTGTAGTTGGTGAACTGATCCAGGCGCAGGCCCAGGTTCAACAGCAGGCGGTCGGTCACCTGCCAGTTGTCCTCGATGTACTGCGCCCGCTGCGAGGCGCGTACCGACGCCAGTGCGCTGTAGATGTACTGGCGCACGTAATAACCCTCCTCACCATTGCGGATGCCGCCGGTGGCCGGCACGCCCAGGCCGGTATTGAGGGGCACGTTCGGGTTGGACTGGCCATAGATCCAGTAGTAACCGTCGGCGGAGGCCACCGAGCCACGGTTGAGCGCACGGGCATTCTGGTTGTCGATGCCGACCGTGATGCTGTGGTTGCCCCATCTGTAGTTCGCATCCAGTCGCAGGTTGTTGGTGCGGTTGCCGCGATCCGGGTTGACCAGCAGCGACGTGGTCTGCGCATTGGTGATCGGCGTACCACCGTTCAGCGCCGGATTCTGCAGCGTGGCGCTGCTGATGTAGGTCAGGCTTCCGTCGTAGGCCGGGTTGCCGATGTAGTCATCGGTACGCATTTCGCCATACTGCGCGCTGACGGTAAGCCGGTCGGTCAGGTAGCCGGTGTACTTGGCCGTCCACAGGTCGCCACCGGTCTTGGTGGTGTCTTCCTTGCCACGCTGCGCACCGCGGGTGAGCGTGTCGTAGTCGTAAGCGAAGCTATCGCCCCGGAAGACATTGCGGCTGGAGGCTCCGGTCAGTTCCAGCAGGTGGTTGTCGGTGATGTTCCAGTCCAGCTTGGCGTACCAGCGCGGGCGGTCGTACTCATAGCGGGAGTAGGCATTGGTCGCCTCCACATTCTTGACGTCGGTGCCCTCACGGCGCTCGAGCTCGTACGAGCCGAAGAAGAACAGCCGGTCTTCCAGCAGCGGACCACCGGCGTAGATGCTCTGCGTGGTCACCCACTCGCGGTCCTGGCTTTCCGGTGAATACAGCGCGCCATTGCCCGGGTAACGCACATCGTCCTTGTCCGAGCGCGTGGACGCTGGTTCCCAGGTGACCTGGCCACCGAATCGCCACTGATTGGTGCCGCGCTTGCCCACCGCATTGATGACGCCGCCATCGGAACGGCCGTACTTGGCGCTGTAGCCGCCGGTGTAGATTTCCTGCTGGTCGATGCTGCCGTAGGGCAGCGTGAGGCCACCCAGACCGCGCAGTGGATCGGTGCTGTTGAAGCCATTGATGTAGTAGGCGTTCTCGGCAGCGGACGAACCACCGAAGCTCACCAGCTGTGCACCGGTCGGGCCGGCATAGGTGCCATTGCCACTGTTGCCGTTGACCCCGGGCGCAAGCTGCGCGATCGCCTCGGCCGAGCGACCCAGTGGCAGGCGCTGCAGCTGCTCGGCCGTGATCACCGTGCGCGAGTCCACGCTGCTGACATCGATCGCAGCCGCTGCCCGGTCGGCGCTGACCTGCACACCGTCCAGCCGGGTGACGTCAGCGAAGGACACCTCGGTACTGGCGCCTACCGTCAGCGAAATGCCCTCGCGGGTCTGCAGCACGTTCCCTTCGACATCGCGTGCTTCCACCGCGTAGCGGCCCAGTGGCAGCTGGCCGACGGTAAAGCGGCCTCGCCCATCGACCGTCACCTCGCGGGTGAGGCCGGTATCGCTGCGAACGAAGATGCGCTGGGCGGTGGCCGGCGCCTGTCCGGCGATCGCGCCGGTGGTGGACTGTGCATGAAGTGTGGGAGACGCGGTGGCAAGCAACACCGCCAACGCCAGCAATCGCGGGCGCAGTGAAGAACGAGCTGTCGTCATCGTGGGCTGTACGGGTAGTGGGGGAAGCAATGCCAGCCGCAATCGGTGGACCAGACATCGCACATTCATTAACCCCGCCCGTGCCCCAATGCAGAAATGCTCAGTGGTTATCTGCTTTTGGCCGACGGTCATACCGAACCGCGCGCGCGTCGGTGCCCCCCCCTCCTCGTGCCACGCAGGAAAGCCCTAGGCGCCTGGCCAGCAATGCCTGATGGCGACGGACAGAGTGACGGCCGCACCATCGAGCCTCTCTCTCTGCAGGAAGCACACATGAGCCTGGCCCTGGTCTACAGCCGTGCCCGCGCCGGGGTCGAGGCCCCGCTGGTGCGGGTGGAAGTACATCTTTCCGGTGGCCTGCCCGCCACCCAGATCGTCGGTCTGGCCGAAACCAGTGTGCGCGAGTCGCGCGAACGCGTACGTGCGGCGCTGCTCTGCGCGCGCTTTGATTTCCCGCAACGGCGCATCACCCTGAACCTGGCGCCCGCCGACCTGCCCAAGGAAGGCGGGCGCTACGATCTGGCCATCGCCTTGGGCATTCTTGCCGCCAGTGGCCAGATCCCGCCGCAGTCGCTGCTGCCGTACGAGTTCCTGGGCGAGCTGGGCCTGACCGGCGAGCTGCGCCCGGTTGCAGGCGCGCTGCCCGCCGCCATCGCGGCGGCCGAAGCGGGCCGCATCCTGGTGGTCCCACCGGGGAATGCGGCCGAATCGGCGCTGGCCGAGCACGCCGACGTGCGCGTGGCCCGCACGCTGCTGGAATGCTGCGCCGGGCTGGGCAATCCGCGCCTGCTGCCGCAGGTTGAGCGGGTGGACACCACGCCCCGGCCGCTGCCGGATCTGGCCGATGTGCGCGGGCAGGTGCATGCACGGCGCGCGCTGGAAGTGGCTGCGGCCGGCGGGCACCATCTGCTGCTGATCGGCAGCCCCGGTTGTGGCAAGACCCTGCTCGCCTCACGCCTGCCCGGGCTGCTGCCAGCGTCCACCGAGATCGATGCCTTGCAGCTGGCGGCCATCGCCTCGGTCAGCGGCGAAGGGCTGGACCCGAAGCGATGGCGACAACGACCGTTCCGCGCGCCACACCACAGCGCCAGTGCTGCGGCACTGGTGGGCGGCGGCAATCCGCCCTGCCCCGGCGAGATATCACTGGCGCACCATGGGGTGCTGTTCCTGGATGAACTTCCCGAGTGGAACCGCAGCGCGCTGGAGACCCTGCGCGAGCCGCTGGAATCGGGCCACATCCGCATCGCCCGCGCTGCACGCAGCGTGATGTTTCCGGCGCGGTTCCAGCTGGTCGCGGCGATGAACCCCTGCCCCTGCGGTTGGGCCGGCGACCGCAGCAACCGTTGCCTGTGCACCGATGAGCGGATTACCCGCTATCGCGCCCGAGTCTCCGGCCCATTGCTGGACCGCATCGACCTGCACATCGCGGTGACGCGCATGGATGCGGTGGAGCTGCGTGAGAGCACGCCGCTGGGCGAGCCCAGTGATGCGGTGCGCGGGCGGGTGGAGGCTGCGCATGCGCGGCAGCAGATGCGCGGGGGACTCAATGCGCATCTGCCGCCCGCTGCGCTGCGCGCGTGCACGCGGCTGAGCGAGGCCGACCAGGATCTTCTGGAACACGCCATCGAGCGCCTGCAACTGTCAGCGCGCGCGATGCATCGCATTCTTCGCGTGGCACGCACGATTGCCGATCTGGCCGGGTGCGAGAACATCCAGACCGCACATCTGGCCGAGGCGATTGGCTATCGGCAGCTGGATCGGGGGAAGGCAAGCCAATGATGCTGCATCATGACCGCAGCCGCTCCAGCAATCCCGGCAGCCATTCCGGCTTGAACACGCAGGAAGGCTGCTCTCTCATTTCCTCTGCGCGCCACCACTTCCAGTCTGTGATCGTGGCGTTCTCCTCTTCTGTCCAGCCGTCACGTCGAATGGCTGGCTGTGCAGGAGCGTGAACCAGAAAATACGTCTCCAGCCATCGCGCGGGTGTCGAACGGGCGACCGCATAGACGGCGTCCCTTTCCTCAACAAGCCTGCCGATCTGCAGGTTCAGTCCGGTTTCTTCCCGGAGCTCGCGCCGCGCCGCGTCCAGATAGCTCTCGCCCGGCAGAAGTTCACCGCCCGGGGTCGCCCAGAAGGGGGCGTGGTGTTCGTCGTGGTACCGGAACAGCAGAAGCCTTCCGTCTTCATCGACGATCACCAGGCGCGCGGATCGTCTGGTCTCCATGATTGCCTCCGTCTGTCGATGCCCGCTGGACCGCACACGATAGGCGAAAGCTCAAGAGATGAAAAAGAACATGCGCAGCTGCTTCATGCCGCAGTCATGGCGTGCGGGCCCTTGGCGGAACGGGCGACGAGGCTTGGCAAACGTCGGTGGATCGGCCAAAGTTCGGGCTTCATGTCTCCTCATGCGCGCGGCCCATGACACGCCTGCTCATCATTGAAGACAATCCTGAGCTGGTAGCCAATCTGTATGCGTTCCTGGAACCACTGGGCTACGTGCTGGACGATGCGCGGGACGGCGCCAGCGGGCTGCGCCGCGCGACGGAGAACGACTATGACGCCGTTCTGCTGGACCTGATGCTGCCCCGCCTCGATGGGATGACGCTGTGCCACAGGCTTCGGCAGGAGTTCCAGAACCCCATACCGATCCTGATGCTCACCGCGCGCGACCAGGTGGACGACCGGGTGCAGGGCCTTGCCCTGGGCGCGGATGATTACCTGGTCAAGCCGTTCTCACTGGCCGAGCTGGATGCCCGCATCAAGGCCCTGGTACGTCGAGCCCAGGGCCGGCAGGTGGACACGGTGATCGCGTGGCAGGAGCTGCAGGTGGATACGCGCTCGCCGCAGGCATGGCGGTGCGGCAAGGCGATCAGCCTTACGCCGACGGCCCACAAACTGCTCGTTTCACTGGTGCGGGCGGCGCCGGCCGTCGTGCGCAAGCAGGACATGGAGTACCTGATCTGGGGTGACGAGCCGCCTGACAGTGGCGCGTTGCGAACGCATATCCACGAGTTGCGTCTGCAGGTGGATCGGCGCTTCGACTACCCGCTCATCGCAACGGTACACAGCGTAGGCTGGCGTCTTTCCAACCCCGCGCCCGGGCAACCGGAGTAGGTCATGCCGACAGGACCGACGGCGTGGACGTCGATCTATCAACGGATGTCGCTGCGGACGCGCATCACGGTCTCCTTCGTGCTGCTGATGGCCGGAGCCATGTGCTTCATCGCCGTGGTCGAGCTCGTCGACTATGACGAGGTACGCGCCTCGGCGGTCTCACGGGCGCAGGATGGCGAGGTACGCAGGCTGGAGGATGCGATCCGCCTTGGATCACCACGCGTGGTCACGCATGACAGTCAGCTCTATGACGAGGAGAACGTGCCGACCGTGCTGCGCCAGTATGGTCCCGGTTACCACGGCGAGCCCGCACCCAACGAGTGGCACCTGCGGGTGTTCGACGTCGAGGGCAAGCGCTACTACCTGCTCCAGGACGGCGAGCACTATGCCTACCTTGAACACCTGATCAATGCCTTCGCCGCACTGGTCATCCTGACCTGCGTACTGTGCGCCTACTGGATCGGGCGACTGACGTCGGCCCACGTCATCGCTCCGATCACCCGACTTTCCGAGGCGGTGCAGCGCACATCCAAGCCGTTCCCGTACCAGGACGCGCGCGACGAAATCGGCGTTCTTGCGCGTGCCTTTGGCCAGCATAGCGATGAGCTGGAGCGGTTCCTGCACCGCGAGCGGTGCTTTGCCGGAGACGCCAGCCACGAGCTGCGTACGCCCTTGGCCATCATCGCTGGCGCGGCCGAGACACTGCTTCACCAGTTGCCGTCCGACAGCCATCTGCTGCCCAGCGCCGACCGCATCCTGCGGACCACACAGGAGATGCAACGCCAGCTGACCTGCCTGCTGCTGCTCTCCAGATCCCCTGCGAGCCTTTCTCTGACCGACGTCCCGTTGCGTGCCATTGTCCAGGAGTGCATGGCACGCTGCGCACCCTGGCTCGCAGGGAAGCCCGTGACACTGCGGCTGGATGCCCCAGAGGAGGTCACTGTGGTCACCCATGCGGAGCTGGCGCATTGCGTCGTATGGAATCTGCTGCGCAACGCCTGCCAGTACACCGACAGGGGCGAGGTCCGCATCACCCTGCGGGAGGGCGAGCTGGCCATCGCCGACACCGGTCCGGGCCTGCCCCCGACCATCGACCCTGCCCAGTTCAGCAGGTTCCTTCCCAGCGCACGCCAGGATGGCGAAGGGCTGGGGCTGTCCATCGTGCAGCGCGTGGTAGAGCACCTTGGGTGGCAGATGAAGGTGGAGACATCCGCTCAGGGGTGCCGATTCCTGCTTCACCTGTCCTCGCCGCAAGCGCGTGCCTGACACTTTGCTGACATTGCCAGCCACATTCTGGCCACCTTTTCATGGAGAGGCAGGTCACCAATGCAGCAGCAGGCACCGCAGGGCGAGGGCAAGTACCGGCACGGCAGAACCGGATTCCGACGCATCCTGCACACCCTGATTCACTCACGCGACGGTTTCATCGCCACATTCCGCGGGGAGGCAGCATTCCGCCAACTGCTTGTCCTGCACGGCCTGCTCATGACGATGGCCTGTGTGCTGGACATCAGCGCGGTGGAGCGTGCCGTGATGCTGGCCGTCAGCCTGCTGAGCCTCGTGGTTGAACTGCTCAACTCGGCCATCGAGGCGGTGGTCGATCGCATCTCGCTCGAGTACCACCCCCTGTCAAAGAACGCCAAGGACATGGGCAGCGCTGCGCAGAGCGTGGTGCTTGTGATGGTCGCGCTGGTATGGGCGGTGATCCTGCTGGGTCCGCATCCGCAGCTGACAACTTCCTGATGAACGCGTCCAGATACTGCGCGCCTCTCTGGCTCCGCAGGATCTGCACGTGCGCGATTGCTTCACGTGGCATCGGCCACATCCGGTAACGCTTGTCTGGCTCTCGGCCGCGTTCTTCGCAACGGCGGGCAACATGGCCCTCTGGAAGAGCCTGTGGTCCATCGTGGAGATCCATGGCTTTCGCAGCGCACTGTTCATCGGCTCGTTGCCATTGCTGCTGTTCTGCCTGTTCAACCTCCTGCTGACACCCGTCGGGATGCTGCCCTTGCTGCGCAAGCCGCTTCTGGCGCTGCTGCTGATCGTCAGCAGCGCCGCCAGCTACTTCATGCTGCATTACGGCGTACTGATCGACAGAAGCATGGTGCAGAACGTGCTGGAGACCAATCAGGCCGAGATGGCTTCCTACTTCTCGCTCCCGCTGGTGCTGTCCGTCCTCCTGCTGGGCGTGCTGCCCTCATGCATCCTGCTGCTCATGCGGACGGGCAATCACGGCCGTCCCCTGCGATCCTCCCTGGTGTGGCTGGCAAACGTTCTTGCCACGATGATGGTGCTCGTCACCATTGCGTTGGGCTTCTACAAGGACTATTCATCACTGCTGCGGAACAACCGCTATCTGAGGGAACAGGTGCTGCCACTGAACATCGTGCGGCACACCTATGGCCATCTCGGCAGCAGCCACCGCGCCCGTCTCCAGCCGCTGCGCACATTGGCCGACGACGCCGTGCGTGCACAGGGCCCCCGGCCCCGGCTGGTGATCCTCGTCGTTGGGGAGACCGCCCGATCCCGGAATTTCCAGCTCAACGGCTACGACAGACCCACCAACCCGATGCTGTCGCGCAAGGACAACGTCATCAGCTTCCAGAACGTATCGTCCTGTGGGACCGCCACCGCGATCTCCCTGCCGTGCATGTTCTCATCCATGCTGCGTACACAGTTCGATGCGGAGAGGGCCGCGTCGCAGGAGAACGTCCTCGACATCCTGAAGAAGACCGGTGTCGACGTGGTCTGGCGTGACAACAACAACGGCGGCTGCAAGGGCGTATGCGCGCGGGTGCCGACGGATTACATGGGACAGATGAAGGTCGACAACCTGTGTGCCAACGACGATGGCACGTGCCTTGACGAAATCCTCCTTCACGGGCTGTCATCGCGCATCGAAGCCATACAGGGCGACGGCCTCGTCGTTCTCCACCCGCTGGGCAGCCATGGCCCCACCTACTTCCAGCGATACCCCGCAGACGCCCGTGTCTTCAGTCCAACCTGCGACAGCAACCAGATCCAGAAGTGCAGCAATGAAGCGCTGGTCAACACCTATGACAACACGCTTGTCTATACCGATCGCATGCTCGGCAGTGCGATCGACCTGCTGCAGTCCTACTCGAACGACCGCGATGTGGCCCTGATCTACGTTTCCGACCACGGTGAGTCACTCGGCGAGCACGGCCTGTACCTGCATGGAACGCCCTACCTCATCGCGCCACAGGAGCAGACCCGGGTGCCGATGATCATGTGGTTCTCCGCGCAGTTTGTCTCCCATGCAGGACTGGATCTTGCGTGCCTGCGCCGCGATGCGGCTACGCGGGTGTTCAGCCATGACAACCTGTTCCACTCACTGCTGGGCCTGTTCCAGGTCAGTACCACCGAGTATCACGCCGGGCTGGATGTCTTCGCCGGATGCCGCGGGCCATCAGCGGGGTCCGGTCCTCGCGCGATCGCCTGCCCCGCTGCGCGAGGCACCTCTGCCCCGGGCAGCGACGGCTGCCAGACGGCGACTGACGAGACCGTAGAGGTCCTGCAGTTCGGCCGAACGCTCGGCGGTGGTATTGCTGCCGAACATGACCCGCGCGAGCGCGACTTCCTGGGTGTCCGCAGGAAATCGCAGGCGGGTGCGGTAGACCGCCTGCAGAACCAGCCAGGCCCGCCGCAGGCCCCCGCCGGGTAGGGGGCGGACAAGACGCTCATAGACCTGCCAGAACTGATACTCGGCGTCGAGATCGACCCTGGGCACAGCGCAGGGCGCGGGTCGCGGGCATGCTCGGACGCCCGGACGGATCGGTGGTTGGGCGGAATCGGACTGGGCCATGCCAGGAAGCATGACGCGGCAACATTGTGTGAACCTTGCGTCGACGCAGGAGACGGCCTACCGCCGCGGCCCCTACCGCAGCACGAAGCGCTCGATCGCGCGTGCCACGCCCTCGTCGGCATTGGTGGTGGTCTCGAAGCGCGCCACGGCCTTCACCGCATCGATCGCGTTGCCCATCGCCACGCTGGTGCCGGCGTACTGCAGCATGGTCAGGTCGTTCTCCTGATCGCCGATGGCCATGACGTTGGCACGATCGATCCCCAGGTGCTCCGCCAGTTTCTGCAGGCTGGGGCCCTTGCCTGCACGATGATCGAACACCTCCAGGAAGAACGGTGCGCTCTTCAGCACCGCGAAACGCTCGGTCAGCTCACTGGGCAACCGCGCAATGGCCGCATCCAGTACCTCCGGCTCATCAATCATCATCAGCTTGATGAAGGACATGGTGGGATCCATGTCGGCCACTCGGCGGTACGACAGCGGCATGCGCGAGAGGTGCGAGTCGGCCACCGTGTAATAGCTGATGTCCTGGTTGGGCGTGTACATGCGCTGGCTGTCCAGCGCCTGGAAGTGCACGCCCAGTTCGCGCGCCACCTGCTCGCAGAACAGGAAATCGTCAAAGCTGAGCGGGTACTCGACCACCGTTTCACGCGTGCCGATGCGCTGCACCAGGCCGCCGTTGCAGGCGATGCAGTAGTCGTCGTTGCCATCGATGCCCAGTTCGTGCAGGAACGGCGCCAGGCCGGGGACCGGGCGGCCGCTGGTCAGCACGATGTGCACGCCCAGCGCGCGCGCCTGCGCGATAGCCTGCTTGGCGCGTGCGGTGAGCGCGTGGGTGGGATCCAGCAGGGTGCCATCCATGTCGATGGCGACCAGTTCGACGGTCGATTGCCTGCGGCCCATGTCCATTGCGTTCAACTCATGCGGGGCACGCCAGTTTACCCCCTCATGCCCGGTTCACCTCTTTGCCCACGTTGGCCGGGATACTGCCAGAGCCTGTGCGTCCCACACCGCAGGACGGCCCGTTGACCGCCCTTCCCTGGAGAAGCTTGCGACGCATGACCTACCGTGCCCCCGAAACCAACGACAGCGCCCCCTTGGCCCAGCAGATCGAGCAGATGATCGACGAGCTGCCCGGTGACCAGGTCAGCGTCGGCACCTTGCTCGGCGCGCTGGGCGATGAAGGCCTGCTGCTGATCGTGATCCTGCTCTCGGCCATCTTCATCATTCCGGTGTCGATTCCCGGGCTGAGTACCGTATTCGGTGCCTCGATCCTGCTGATCGGCCTGAGCCGGGTGCGCAACCGCCCGCTGTGGGTGCCCCAGAAGCTGGCCCGTCGCGAGATCGCCACCGACAAGCTGAAGGCCAACCTTGGCCGCGCACTGAAGTGGGTGCACCGCATGGAGCGCCTGTCGCGACCGATGCGGCTGGCGGTGATGGTGCGCTCGAAGAAGATGATGCGCCTGAACAACCTAGCCCTGATCGTGGCCACGCTGCTGCTGATGGCGCCGGCCGGGCCGATTCCCTTCAGCAACACGCTGCCGGCACTTGCCCTGATGTCCTTCGCCATCGGCTTCATCCAGCGTGATGGCGCGGCGGTGGCAGCCGGCTATGCCTTCCTTGTCGCCACGGTTGCGTACTTCGGCGTGCTGCTGGGCGGTGTCGGGTTTGCGGCCGAATCGGTGTTCAGCGGGTTCCGCAGCGGTACCACGGAACTGTAGAGCCGAGCCCACGTTCGGCTGCTCTTCGACCTGTACGCGGAAACCCAGCGCTGCGCGCGTAGGCCGAGCATGGGCTCGGCCCTACAGAAGCCAGATCCAGAGCAGTCGAGCATGGCTGGACTCTGCAGAGCTACCTGGCCGACACACGCCACACCACATCGCCGACGTCGTCGGCCACCAGCAGGGCGCCCTCGCTGTCGATGGCCATGCCCACCGGTGCGCCCCTCAATGTCTTCTCGTCCTCCGAGGCAAAGCCACTGACCACGGTCTGCGGACGCCCCGTCGGCCTGCCATCCTTGAACGGCACATACACCACTTCATAGCCGCTCAGCGGAGAGCGGTCCCAGCTGCCATGCTCGCCGATGAAGGCGCCGCCGTGGTACTTCGCCGGCAGTGCCTGGCCGGTATAGAACAGCAGCCCCAACGGTGCCACGTGCGAACCGATGGCGTAGTCCGGGCGGATCGCTTTGGCCACCAGATCCGGCCGCTGCGGCTGCACACGCTCGTCCACATGCTGGCCGTAGTAGCTGTACGGCCAGCCGTAGAAACCATGTTCCTGTACCGAGGTGAGATAGTCCGGCACCAGGTCGGCACCGATCTCGTCACGCTCGTTCACCACTGCCCACAGCCTGCCGGTGCTGGGTTCCCAGTCCAGGCCGGTGGGGTTGCGCAGGCCGGAGGCATAGATGCGGCTGCCGCTGGTCGCCACGTCCACCTCCAGCACCACCGCGCGCCGGTACTCGATGGCCAGGCCGTTTTCGGTGATGTTGCTGTTGGAGCCCACGCCCACGTACAGCTTGCTGCCATCGCGGCTGGCCAGCAGATCCTTGGTCCAGTGGTGGTTGACGGTGCTGGGGAGGTCGGTGAATTCGCTGCCCTTGTCGGACATGCGCGTTTCGCCGGGCACGTAGTGGTACTTCATGATGTTGTCGGTGTTGGCGACGTACAGCGTGTCGCCGATCAGGGCGATGCCGAATGGCGAATGCAGGCCCTCGATGTAGACGTGCTGGCTCCATGTGGCAGTGCCAGGCGCGCGCCGCAGCAGCGTGACCCGGTTGCCTCCCTTGCCGGCCTTGCCCGAGCGCGCCTTTACCTTGCCGGCAATCCATTGCTTGGGGGTGGTGACCGGCTCGGTGCCCGGACCGTTGCCTTCCACCACCAGCACATCGCCATTGGGCAGGGTCAGCAGGCGGCGCGGGTGCTGCAGGTTGGCAGCGATGCGCTCGATCTTCAGTCCGTCGGCCACCGACGGCGCCTGCCCAACGGCCCAGCCCACCCCGCGCGGTACCTGCATGGGCGGCATCAGGTAGTTCTCCGGCGCCGGCAGCGGCGGATGCGCACCGGATTGTTCGCTGGGGTGATATTCGGCTTTGCCGGCACACGCCGACAGGATTGCGGCCAGGACCAGCCCGCCTGCAGCAGGCACGATGCGATCAACCATGACGGCCTCCTTGCAGCACCGGCGGCTGCAGTGACAACAGGACATGGCCAAGACCGATCAGTGCAACGGTCAGCGCCGACAGGATCGTGCCGGGAACGGCCACCGCATACGCATCACGGCTGTGCACGAAGGCGTTCCAGATGGCCAGGGCGACCGCCACCAGATTGAGCAGGAAATCGAGGCGGTCGATGCGCGTGGCAGTGTTGCCCCGGCGCCAGACGGCGAACAGGTTGATCAGTCGCGGCACGATGGCGATGAGCAGGCCGAACGTGATCAGCCAGGCCGCGGATTTGCCCCACATCACCTCGGCAGAGTTGAGGTAGATGGCATCGAAGATGAGGGCGCCGACGAAGAAGCCGAACGGGATCGGGTTCAACAGGCTGAACAGCGTCGTGCCAAGGCCACGATGGGCCTGGGCCAGCGGATTGACCATCGTCCTGCTCCATTGCGGGGAAGTGCAGGGGCCTTGGTAGCACAGTCGGTGGTGAAGGCGCGCGATGAGCCTTCGGTTCTGCGACGAGGCCAGGCTCGGCGTTACAACAGGAATGCGCAGTCGTCATTACCGCGGGGCATGAGTGTTTGTGACGCAATCGGCACATCTGCAGATTGCTGCCGTGAAGAGGTAGGGGGTTCTCAGTTGTGTCGCGTTTGGCTCGTTGCGATGGGGCAATTCCGTCCCGCCGTCCTGCCAGGCCGATTCACAACAGAAGGATTCGTGTATGAAGCGACACACGCACCACTCCGCGCCACCGCGCTCCGCGCGGCTGGCCCTGGCCACTGCCCTGGTACTGGGCAGTTTGGCCGTGACCGCCCAGGCCCAGCAGGCCGATCCGCTGGCCGGCATCCAATGGCATCTGCTCAACACCGGGCAAGCGGTACAGGGCGACACGCGCCCGGTCGCCGGCAATGATCTGAACGTGGATGGGCTGTTCCGCAATGGCATCCGCGGCGAAGGAGTGATAATCGGCATCGTCGACGACGGCCTGCAGATCGCCCACCCGGACCTGGCCGCCAATGTGGCAGCCGTGGCGGGCAAGAACTTTGCCAACAACTCCAACAACCCCTCCCCCTCCGCTCCGGATGTGGACAATCACGGCACCATGGTCGGCGGCATTGCCGGTGCGGTGGGCGCCAACGGCGTGGGCGTGCGCGGCGTCGCCCCGGCGGCCACGCTGAAGGGCTTCAACGTACTGGCCTCCGATGCAAGCGGCAGCCAGACGGCCAACATCGAGTACTCGTGGTGGGACGGCGCCGAGGCCGCCGACGTGCAGGTGTTCAACAACAGCTGGGGCGCAGGCCCGGGCAATCCGAACCTGCCGTTCGCGTTCAGCGAGAACGATATCCGCGCGTACGAGCAGGCCCTGTCCGGCACGCGCGGCGGCAGCGGCGGCATCTACGTGAAGTCCGCCGGCAACAACTTCAACAACGCATCGATCAGCCAGACGCAGGATGTCTGCACCACCGACACCAAGAACCGCGGCACCGGCTGCGTGCCTGCCGGCCGCGACCCCCGCAACAATCTGTTCAATGTGATCACCGTGGGTGCGGTGCGCGCCGACGGCGTGCGTTCGTCCTATTCGTCCACCGGTGCCGCGCTGTGGGTGTCCGCATTCGGTGGCGAGTACGGCTGGCAGCGGCAGGTCGTCCCGGGCCAGCCTGCCGTCCGCTACGATCCGGCCATCGTCACCACCGATGTCACCGGCTGCGCGCAGGGCAGCAACAAGAACACGAGCCTGCGCAACACACTGGACGGCAATCAGTCCGCTGTCGACAGCACCTGCAATTACACCGCCAAGATGAATGGCACCTCGGCCTCGGCGCCGATGGTGTCGGGCGTGGCGGCGCTGGTGCTGGAAACCAATCCCAACCTGACGTACCGCGACGTGAAGTACATCCTGGCCACCACGGCCACCCGCAACCACCCGAACCAGCCTGCCGTGACACTCGCCGATGGACGCACGCTGGTGCCGGGCTGGACCGTCAACGCTGCAAACCGGGCCTACAGCAACTGGTACGGCTTCGGCGTGGTCAACGCGGCGCGCGCGGTGGAGGTCGCAGAGAACTTCCAGTCTCTGGGGCCGCTGGTGGACAGCGGATGGCGCAACACCACGCGCCGGGTCGCCATCGGCAACACCTCCGCTGCGGCAGCGCGGCTGACGGTGCAGCTGGCCAATGTCGCACGCAACGTCGAATCGGTGCAGCTGGGCTTCCGGGTGAATCACAGCAACACCCGCCAGCTGCAGTTCGTGCTGGTTTCGCCCAGCGGGACGCGCAGCGTGGTGCAACCGGCGTTCACCTCGATCGGCTCCGGCCTGTCGGGTTCCGTGGCGATCCAGCGCAACTTCACCAGTTGGGACCTGCTGTCCAGCAACGCCTTCCTGGATGAGACCGGCAACGGCACCTGGACCCTGGAAGTGACCGACATGGGGCAGTCCGCGAACGCAGCGTCGCGCGGCAGCCTCGAATTCTTCAAGATCCGCGTTCTGGGGCACTGATGATGAAGACGACCATTCTGTTGACCACCCTCGCCGTCGCGGCGATCTCCTCTACCGCCTGGGCGCAGAGCTCGACCCAGGCCCCCACAGCCCGGAGCCTGTCTGCCGTGGACGCACAGGAACTGAAGGCCAGGGCCACGGGCCGCGCGTTCAACGTGGGCGCGACCCGCTTCCAGCTGGCGCCGTCGGCTACCGTGCAGCAGGCCAAGGGCGGTGAGTTCCGCATCACGCCCTCGACCGACGCACCGGCGCCCGCCACTGGCACCCGCAGCAAGCGCTCCACCGAGGCCAGCAGCACCGGTGCCGCTGCACGTCTGGATGCTGGTGCCGGCAAGTTCGCCGCCGCCGTTTCCAGCGACGGCGCGCCGGTGGTGGCCACCTCCCGGGTAAAGGTCTTCTTCACCGATGCGGCCTCCGCACAGCGCGCGGCAACGGCCACCGGCGGCACCGTGGTGAAGGTGTCCAAGGCCTCCGGCCGTGCGATCGTCGAGTACCCATCGGTGAACGCCGCACTGGACGCGACCACACGACTGCTGTCGACCGCCGGCATCCGCGCCGCCGAGCCCGACGTCGTGCAGTGGGAAGAAACCAAGTAAGGCGGTAAAGCGTTGTGTGGTATCCCCGGCGGGCCGGCTCTCCCGGCCGGCCGGGGACTTTGCCGGAGTCGACCGGCGGCCCGGTTCTCTCCCCCATGTCAGGCATCCACTGCGCAAGAACTGCTAAGCGCAGCGGCAGCCGATCCGCTACTGTGCCGGACAGTGCAGCGGGGATGGCGGGATGAGCGCGGCAGGCAAGGCGTTGTGGTACATCGAAACCCATGCGGGCCGTCCGCTGGCGTTGGCCGATATCGCGGCTGCCGCTGGCCTGTCGCCCTTCCATCTGTCGCGTCTGTTCCACGCGCGCACCGGCACGTCGGTGATGCGCTACCTGCGCGGCCGCCGCTTGAGCATGGCAGCGCAGCGGTTGGCCGACGGCGCCGACGAAATCCTGCCGGTGGCGATGGACGCCGGTTATTCCACGCATGCCGCGTTCACCCGTGCCTTCTGCGAGCAGTTCGGGCAGACCCCCGAACGGGTGCGCGAGTCCGGCACTGCGGATCTGGTCCTGGTGCAGGCGGCGCGCGTGGACGACATTCCCACCGCCTGCAGCGTGGCACCGCGCCTGCTCGACACGCCTTCGTTCCAGGTGGCCGGAATCGGCATGCGCCACACCCGCCACAGCAGTGGCGCCATCCCCGGCCAATGGGCGCAGCTCAACCGGGAATGGCCCAAACCCGCACCGGTCAGTTTTGGTGTATGCCACGACAGCGATGACGACGGCGGATTCACCTACCTGGCCGCATTGCCCAGCGCCGCGCTGACCTCGATTCCAGCACATTGGCAGCGCCTGCAGATTCCCGCGCGCCGGTATCTGGTGGCCTGGCATGACGGCCACATCTCGTCCATCCGCGCCACCTGGTTCTGGTTGCTGGATCACTATCTGCCCACCTCCGGATTGAGTCTTGCCGCGGCGCCGGACCTGGAACGCTACGACGCCCGCTTCGACGAGCACAGCGGCAATGGCGGTGTGGAGATCTGGCTGCCCGTGGACCCCCACCCCTGATGAATGCAACACACTGAAAGGAGTCGTGCGATGCGCTTGATGCACCTGCTGCTGGGCCTGGTCCTGATTGCCCCCGCGTCGCTCGCCGGCGTCCCCGGCAGTGGCCTGGCCGGCGAACACCAGGCGGTGACCACCGTGGCCAGCGCTGCGGTACGCGACGCGCAGCAGCGCGATACGCTTCGCTACACCGTCTGGTATCCGGCTATGGCGGGCAGCAGCGAAGTGCCACTGCGTATCGGTCCGCCCGATGCACCGCTGTTCGTGGTGGGCCAGGCGGCGCCGGAGGCAGCCATTGCCGGTGACCGCCTGCCGACCTTGCTGCTCTCGCATGGCAACGGCGGCAGCGCCCGCATGATGGGCTGGCTGGGCACCGCGTTGGCGCGCGCCGGCTATCTGGTGATCGCCGTCGACCATCCCGGCAACAACGGCGTGGATGAATTGACCCTGCATGGCAGCATGCTGAGCTGGCTGCGTGCGGATGATCTGCGCGCCGCATTGGCCGCCGTGCAGGCCGATCCCAAGCTGGGGCAGCATGTGGATGCGGAGCGGATCGGTGTAATGGGCTTCTCGGCCGGAGGCTACACGGCCCTGCTGGCGGCGGGGGCGCGACCGGACCTGCGGCGGTTGCGTGACTTCTGCGAAGCCCATCCGGATGACGGTGTGTGCCAGCCACAGAGCGAGGCGCCGTCGCACACCCTGGAGGCTCGCAAGGCCGCGGCGGCAGCAGCGGATCTGGCGCCGTGGATGGCCCACGCCGATGATGCCCGCCCGGTCCCGGGTGTGCGCGCCGTGTTCCTGATGGCACCGGCCATCATGCAGGCGTTCCCGCCCCAGCAGTTGCAGGCGCTGCGGCAACCGGTGTCGATCATCCAGGGCGCGGCGGACACGGTCGCTCCTGCGGCCACCAACGCGGAGGTCGCCAAGGCGTCCATCACGGAGGCAAGACTGGATGTCCTGCCCGGTGTCGGCCACTACGACTTCCTGTCCGAATGCACGCCGCTGGGCCAGCAGCGACTGCCCGCCCTGTGCAGCAGCCAGACGCCAAGAGCGCAGACGCATGCACGCACCGTGGCGGAGGCGCAGCGGTTCTTCGAGGCCGCCCTGAAGCCGCGACCATAGCGCTTCGCGACGCCCGGTTGCACGGATGAAGACGCCGCGCGAAGACCCGTGCCGCTACACTGTCAGCGCACGCTTCGAGGCGGAGAGACCATGCGTCTGTTGCATCTCACCCTGCCGGTATCCGACGTCACCGGGGTGGCAGCCTATTTCCGCGATGTGTTGCAGCTGCCGGTCAGCGGCAACCGCATCCACATCGGCTGGAGCACGATCGAGCTGCGGCTGGCCGAGGACGTCGCGGTCGGCGGCGTGCACCTGGCCTTCAACGTGCCGGACAACCGTTTCGCGGCCGCCATGACCTGGCTGCGCGAGCGTACGCCGCTGCAGCGCAACCCGGCAGGACTGGACTACTTCGCGCTGGAAAGCAGCTGGCAATCGCAGTCGGTGTACTTCACCGGCCCGGATGGACTGATCCTGGAGCTGATCGGCCGGCGCCGGCTTCCGTGCAGTCCGCAGGAGGGCGCCTTCCATGGCAGTGAGATGACCTGCCTGAGCGAAGTCGGCCTGCCCAGCCACGATGTCGATTCGGTGCGCCTGGAGGCCGCCGGGCGCTTCGGCCTGCAACCGATCAGCGCGCCCTCGGCCCAGTTCGCACCGATGGGCGATGACGAGGGCCTGCTGATCGTCGTTGCCGCCGACCGGCGCTGGTTCCCCGAACAGAAGGACCTGCCCAACGCACGGGGATTGCAGGTGCTGATGGGAGATGTACCCGCGGGCGAGCTGCGGGATGCGGAATTGGGCTGGGAGGTACGCGCCGTACCGCATCGGCGGGGCTGAACGGGCCGTGTGCCGTGCAGGAACCTACAATGGCGCTCCCTCCCGTTGCCGGACCCTCCATGCGCCGCATCCTGCTGTTGTTCGCCCTGTTGTTGCCCGCTGCCGCGGCGACGGCCGTGGATCTCCAGGAGGGCGACCTGCTGTTCGTCACCGCAGGAGACAGTGGCCTGAGCGCTGCCATCGATGATGCGACCGGTACGCAGGCTCATCCCGGTTTCGATCATGTGGGTCTGGTGGCCGCCACGACGCAGGGCTGGGAAGTGCTGCATGCGGACGAGAAGGGCTCGCGCCGGCAGACGTTGGCTGCGTTCCAGCAGGACGCGCGCGCCCGGCTGCGGCAGATCGTGGTCTACCGCCTGCGCGCACCGCACAACGCTGCCATCGGCGACGCCGTCGCCACCGCGCGTACCCTGCTTGGAAGGCCCTACAACGCCTCCTACGTGCCGAACGATGACAGCTACTACTGCTCGGACTTCATCGAACGTGCCTTCCGTGCCCACCATGTATTCGCGCTGCAGCCGATGAACTTCCGCAATCCGCAGACCGGGAAGATCGCCCGGCATTGGATCGACCTCTACCGCAGCATGGGCATGGACGTACCGCAGGGCGTACCGGGTACCAATCCCAACGACATGTCGGCGGCGCCCGTGCTGGAGCGGATCGGCACACTGGAATGAGAAGCCCCGCACAAGGCGGGGCTTCAGGCGATGCTAGACAGGGACGCGAGGGTCACTCTTCCTCGTCCTGCCCGCCCTGCTGCTGGTTGCGCTGGCCGCGCTGCTGCTGTTCCTGCTGCTGTTGCTGCTGTTGCTGCTGTTGCTGCTGCTGATCGCGACCGCGCCCCTGCTGATCCTGCTGATCCTGCTGCTTCTGGTTCTGCTGGTTCTGCTGGTTCTGATTGTGCTGGCCCATTGCGGTGTCTCCAGTGCCACTCGCGGAATGCGGTGGTTGCGGCCATCGTCTGCAGCGGTGGGTTAACCATGCGTTGTGACGCAGCTACAGAAATGTGCATGCGCGTGAATGAACCGGCGTGACCCCTTGTGCCGCAAGCGGCTGAAGGATTCATTCGGGATCGGCATGTGCTCATGCCCGCAGAGGCTGTAGCCCATTCAGCGGCGCCCGCCCGGCCCGGCCGCGCAGCGGGCGCTGCACCTCATGGCATCACAGGCGGCACGTACTCCAGCGTCATGCCCAGCAACCACAGCAGGCCCAGCACCAGCGGGATGTGCACCAGCAGCTGGATGAAGGTGAAGCCGACGATGTCGCGGGCCTTCAGGCCCAGCACGCCCAGCAGCGGCAGCATCCAGAACGGATTGATCAGGTTCGGCAGTGCTTCGGCGGCGTTGTACACCTGCACGGCCCAGCCCAGGTGCGCCTTCAGTTCGTTCGCCGCCTGCATCACGTACGGTGCTTCGATGATCCACTTGCCGCCGCCGGAGGGAACGAAGAAGCCCAGGACCGCCGAGTACACGCCCATCACCAGAGCGAACGTATCGGTGCTGGCGATGTGCACGAACAGACTGGACAGCCGGTGCGCCAGCGTCTGCCCATCGGCGCCGGCCGCGTGGGTGAGGATCATCGCGATGCCGCCATACAGCGGGAACTGGATCAGCACACCGGTCGTGCTGGGCACCGCCTTGGCCACCGCGTTGAGGAAGCTGCGCGGGCGCCAGTGCAGCAGCAGGCCGAGCGAGATGAACAGGAAGTTGTAGGTATTGAGGTTGGCGATTGCGGTCACCACCGGCTTGTTGGCGAACTCGTTGAACAGCCATCCGAAGGCCAGCAACGAGAGCAGCACGGTCAGCAGTGGGCTGTATTCGAGCCATTCGCCGGGGCGCGTGCGGCGCTGCAGCGGCTCAGGCTCGGCCTGCGCCGCACCGGGAAACGATTCAGCGGTGCGCGCACTGCCAGCCGCCGGTGCGGTCAACCAGGCAATCAGCAGTGACACCAGGATCAACGCCGCGGTCAGCACGATCGACTGCCACAGGAAGATGGTTTCAGTGAAGGGCAGTACGCCGGTGATCTCCACCAGCCCCGGCGGCATGCTGGCCGGGTTCGCCTGCAGCTGCGCAGCCGAAGAACTCAGGCCCATCGCCCAGACCGCGCCCAGGCCGAGGTAGGCGGAGGCACCCGCTGCGCGGTAGTCCATGCGCAGATCGGTCCGGCGCGCCAATGCACGCACCAGCAGACCCCCGAACACCAGCGAGAAGCCCCAGCTGAGCAGCGAAGCCAGCATGCTGACCAGGCCTACATAGACCACCGCACCGCGCCCCGTGCGCGGCACCCGCGCCAGCAGTTCGATGAAGCGCGCCACCACAGGCGCGGTGGCCACGGCATAACCGCCGATCACCACGAAGGCCATCTGCATGGTGAACGGAATCAGGCTCCAGAAGCCATCGCCAAAGGCACTGGCCGTGGTCTGCGGCGTGGAACCGAAGCCGATAGCTGCCAGGGCGACGATGACCACGCCCAGCACCGCGAACACGTAGGCATCAGGGAACCACTTTTCCGCCCAGGAGGCCGAGCGCAGCGCTGCGCGCGCCATCCAGCCATCCTGTACTGCTGCCGTCGAGGCCATCACCTACCCTCCCAGGTTCGATGGCTCGATTCTCGGCCTCGCGGCGGGGGCTGTCAGTCGCCTATTGGTCGTAGGACGGTACGCGCCCCTTCCCGGCTGCGCCTGTCAGCGCAGCGCCAGATCCAGCGCGATACCGGCAAACAGCGCCGCGCCGACCCAGTTGTTGTGCAGGAACGCCTTGAAGCATGGCCCCCGCTCGCGGTTGCGGCAGATCCAGAATTCGTACACCACCAGCGCCGCAGCCACCGCCAGGCCAGACAGGTACCAGCTCCCCAGGCCGGCGCGCACACCGACCAGCGCCATGGTTGCCAGGAACAGGGCGTAGAGCACCCCTTGGATCACCAGATCCAGGTCCCCGAACAGGATCGCCGTGGAGCGCGAGCCCATCTTCAGGTCGTCCTCGCGGTCGACCATGGCGTACCAGGTGTCATACGCGGTCGACCAGAGGATGTTGCCGGCGTACAGCAGCCAGCCCAGCAGCGGCACTTCGCCCTGCACCGCGGCGAATGCCATGGGAATACCCCAGCCGAACGACATGCCCAGATAGACCTGCGGCAGGTGCGTATAACGCTTCAGGTAGGGATAGCTGGCGGCCAGGAACACGCCGATGAAGCTCATGCCGATGGTCAGCCCGTTCAGGGTCAGCACCAGTCCGAATGCCACCAGCATCAGTACCGCGAACAGCACCAGCGCGGCACGGCCACTGATCGCCCCCGTCGCCAGCGGACGGGCCTTGGTGCGCTCCACATGCGGGTCGAGCCAGCGATCGGCGTAGTCATTGATGACGCACCCCGCCGAGCGGGTCAGCCAGACACCCGCGGTGAACACGAACAGGGTCCACAGCGGCGGCATGCCGCCTGCCGCCAGCCACAGTGCCCACCAGGTGGGCCACAGCAGCAGCAACGTGCCGATCGGACGATCCGCGCGCATCAGACTCCAGTAATGCCGCCAGCGCGGAATGTCGGCAGAGGGGGCACGGTCTTGCATCATTCGCCGATGATACGCCGATGCGCACGGCATGACAGCGCTGAACTCAGACCCTGCCCCATACTGCAGGCTCACGATGCCAGCGCCATGCACTCTCGATGATTGGCGCCAGTTCGGTCCATGTCGGTTGCCATCCCAGCAACCGGCGCGCCCGCTCGCCGGACGCCACCAATCGCGCAGGATCACCTGGACGTCGATCAGCGATGTCGTAGGGGACCTGCATGCCGGATACGGTCGCAGCTGTCTGGATCACATCCAGCACAGAGAAACCCTGCCCGTTACCAAGGTTGAACGCATGTGCACCGGGCTCCGTGTCCATGTAGTCCAGTGCCAGCGCATGAGCTCGGGCAAGATCCTGCACGTGGACGTAATCCCGCACACAAGTGCCGTCGGGGGTGTCGTAATCGCGTCCGAATACCTGGAGACGTCCTGCTTGGCCAAGCATCGAACGCAGCACATTGGGTATCAGATGAGTCTCGCAGCGGTGCGCCTCCCCGATCCCATGTTCCGGCAGCGCCCCGGCAGCGTTGAAGTAACGCAGGCTCACGGAACGCAAGCCGTATGCGGCAGCAGCGTCTGCAAGTACGCGCTCGGCCATTTGCTTGCTGGCGCCGTAGGGGTTGATGGGCTGTTTGCGATGGTCTTCATCGATCAGCGCTGAGCACGGCTCACCAAAGATCGCTGCCGTAGACGAGAACACGATGCGCTCAGTGCCATGTTTGCGCATTGCCTGCAGCAGGTTGATTGTTCCGCCGACATTGTTGGCATAGTACGCGTAGGGATCACTTACGGATTCACCAACCAACGACTGTGCGGCGAAGTGCATCACTGCATCGAAGCGACGGCCGGCAAACAGCCGCTGCAACGATGCGGCATCCAGCAAGTCGCCCTCAACCAACTCCCCCCAGGCGACGGCTTCGCGATGCCCGGTGGACAGATTGTCGAACACCGTGACGCGGTGCCCTTGCTCGGCCAAGTGCTGAGCCATGTGGCTACCGATGTAGCCGGCACCGCCACAGATGAGAATGTCACGCATCGGGGCCTTCCTTGATGTGAATGGTGCCCGGAGCATCCTCGCCCACGGAACACACAGAGGGCCGACACCTTGCCGTCGGCTTCCTCATCCCTCCGATGGCAGGGAATTACTCCTTGCCGTCGGTTTTGTATTCATAGTAGCCATAGCTGTAGTAGCCAGTGGCACGCTTCTCGACGGCGTTGAAGATTGCACCCTTGATCTGCACGCCGTTCTGCTCAAAGCGCTGCAGTGTCAGTTCGATCTCCTTGGCCTGATTCACGCCAAAGCGGGTTACCAGCAGACTCGAGCCGGCATGGGTCGCCACCAGCGCCGGATCGGTGACGGCCAGGATTGGCGGCGTATCAACGATCACCAGGTCGTACTTGTTCGACATGTCCTGCAGGAGCTGCGCGAAGCGTGGGTGCATCAGCAGCTCGGCCGGGTTCGGTGGAATGTTGCCACGCACCATGTAGTGCATGCTTTCCAAGCCGGATACCGGGTGGATCACGTCTTCAACGCTGAGCTTGCCGCCCAGCACGTCCGACAAACCGTTCTGATGCGACACGCCGAGAATGTTATGGAGCGTGCCTTTGCGCATGTCGGCATCGATCACCAGCACACGCTGCCCTGCCTGCGCGATTACTGCCGCCAAGTTGGCCGATACGAAGGTCTTGCCCACCCCAGGACGTGGACCCGAGATGGTCAGGATGTTGTTCTTCGCTTCCAGCATGGCGAAATGCAGGCTGGTACGAAGGCTGCGTAGCGCCTCCACCGTCGGATCAGCGGGAGCTGAAACGGCCAGCAGATGCTGGCGACCATCGGCGATTACGCGCGTTCCGTGCTTGCCCTTGCGCAGCTTTGGCAGCGTGCTGGACGCACTGAGCGGGATGGCCGCGTAGACCGGCAAGCCCATGGCCTCGATGTCGGCTGGGTCTTCGATGCCGGGGTTGAGCATACGCTGGAGGAAGACAAAGGCGGTGGACAGGAAAGCGCCCAGCAGCGTAGCAATAGCAATGATCAGGGCCTTACGCGGCTTCACCGGATTGGTTGTATCAACTACGGCCGGATCCACGATGCGCACGTTGCCGACCGTGCCTGCGCGGGCGACATCCAATTGCTGCGCCTGGTTCAACAGCGCGGTGTAAAGCTCATTGCTCACCTGCAGGTCGCGGGTCAAGCGCAGCAACTCCTGTTGCGTATCCGGCAGGCTACTTACCTGGCGCTGGAAGCCGGACTTCCGGCTCTCAAGTTCGCTGATCTGGCGCAGCAGTGCACGGTAGGCGGGGTGCTCTCGCGTGAAACTCCGATCCATCTCGGCCTGCTTCAAGCGCAGCTGCTGGATGCTGCCCTCCACAGCCACTTCCTGATCCAGGAGACCTTTGGTCTGCATGGTGATGTCAACGGAATTGGCGCGTGACTGGTAGTTGGTCATCGCCTGCTGAGCTTCTTCCACCTGCTTGCGCACGATGGGGAGTTGCTCCTTCACAAACTGAAGCTGTGCCGCCGCTTCTGCAGACCCACGATCAACGTTCTGACGCACATAGGCCTGGGCAACACGCTGAACAACAGATTCGGCCAGTTCGGGATCTTCGTTCTCGAATGTAACTTTGAGGATGCCCGAGTCCTTGCCCTGCTCGGCGGCAACCACAGCCTGTTGCAGGCCAGAAATCACATCCAGGCGACGGAGCTTGATGACCCTGAAGCGTGTACCAGGCGATGCACGCAGTTGCGCCACCTCAATGGTCACTCCCCCCCCCTGGGCACTTTCTCCCGCCTTCCCCTTGAGCACGACGCGGCCGTCGTCATCTTCCAGGACGAACGCGCCATCCGTGGCAGCACGCAGCACCAGCTCCCGATTGATCAGAGCTTCAGGGACGTCGAGCCGCTGGACGTCAAGCAATTCTCCGCCCCATCCGTAACTCTCTGCACCAAACTTGGCAGGTGCTACTTCACCCGACTTCTCGGGCATGAAGCGGCGCGCAAAATAGTCGCCCAGCAAAGGAAACCGGTACGGAGCCACGCTGATATCCAGACGCAGGTCATCCACGGCCTTGCCGATCACGCTACGTGAGGTGAGCAGCGCAACTTCGGTGGTTGCTGCCGGGCTCGCACCTGTCACGCCGATCGAAGTGAGCTCGGAAAGCCCGGGGATGCCGGGCATCTTGGACTCCACCTGCACCATCGATTGGGCCTGGTAGACCGGAGTGGCGAGCAGTGCATACAACGTCCCCACCACGAAGAAGAGCCCCGTGACCGCCGCAATCAACCACTTCCGGTCGAGAATCGTGCCAAGGATCTCTCGGAGATCGATCTCATCGTCCTTGATTGCTCGGGCTTCCGTCTGTCTTGTCATCGCTTCCACTTCAAAATGAGGAGACGCAGTGGCGCGGCCACGATTCACTGCTCGATCAAAGGCTTGGGTGTTCAGGGTGACCGCAAAATCTAGCCAGCGCATCAGTGTACTAGATTGCCAGGCACAGCGAAGCCTTGGCCCGAAGGGAGCGGGGCGACAACCACACCCCGCGCAACAAAGTCAAGTGCAATTGACTAACCACCTGGGCGCCAGCGGGCCTTCTCGGTCCAGCGATAGGCCAGCTTCGCTGTAGTACGATTCAATCTTCGCTTTGGGCTGCACGCGTTGTGCAACCCCAAAATGAACGCCCCTATACATAAATGAACAAGGACCTTGGAATGACCGACGCCGAGGGGCGCGACGGCCACACCGCGTCTACCCTGCCTCCCCCAGTTGGCACGACTGACGTAGTGCAACGCCAGAGAAGGATGCTGAAGTGAAGATTGCCGTTGCCGGAACAGGCTACGTTGGCCTGTCCAACGCTGTGCTCTTGGCGCAACACCATGAAGTTGTCGCGTTAGATATCGATGCAGGCCGTGTCGAGCTCATCAACTCCCGCCGGTCCCCGATCGAAGACCGGGAGATCGAAGATTTTCTGGCGAACAAGCCTCTGAAACTGAGCGCGACTCTTGACCGAGAGGTCGCCTACAAAGACGCACGCTTCGTCATTATCGCAACTCCGACCGATTACGATCCAGACAGCAATTGCTTCAACACGTCTTCGGTCGAGTCCGTCATCCAGGATGTCGTTGCCACGAATCCGAATGCGATAATGGTCATCAAGTCGACTGTGCCGGTAGGATGCACGGCCGCCCTGAAGGCCCGCTTCAGAACCGATAACATTATCTTTTCCCCCGAATTTCTGCGGGAAGGAAAAGCACTGTATGACAACCTTCATCCAAGCCGCATCATCGTGGGCGAACGCTCAGCGCGTGCAACCGAGTTCGCAGAACTGCTGAAAGAGGGCGCCATCCGCAAGGAGATCGCCACCTTGTTTACCGATGCCACCGAGGCGGAGGCCATTAAGCTTTTCGCCAATACTTACCTGGCCATGCGTGTCGCCTATTTCAATGAGCTGGACACTTATGCCAGCTCCCGCGGCCTTGATACCCGCCAGATCATCGAAGGGGTCAGCCTCGATCAGCGCATCGGCAATCATTACAACAACCCATCGTTCGGGTATGGCGGCTATTGCCTACCGAAGGACACGAAGCAGTTGCTGGCCAATTACAGCGACGTGCCTCAGAACCTGATTCACGCCATTGTCGAATCAAATCGCACGCGCAAGGATTTCATTGCCGATGCCATCATTCGACAAGCCCCGAAGACTGTTGGTATCTACAGACTTGTCATGAAGGCCGGATCTGACAACTTCCGCGCCTCAGCCATTCAAGGCGTCATGAAGCGAATCAAGGCGAAAGGAATTGAAGTCATAGTCTACGAACCATCACTCCGCGATGGAGAATTCTACCGCTCCCGCGTTGTCAACGACCTGCCTGAGTTCAAGCGCAAGGCTGATGTAATTGTAGCCAACCGAGTTTCTGGCGAACTTCAGGATGTCGCGAAGAAAGTCTACACGCGCGACCTTTTCGGTTCGGACTGAATTGTAATCGCCAATGCCACTCTCACCCCCAAGGCCGCGGATTCCTGGTGACGCGCGATGCTGCGTGAAAACCACCCTCATTCCGCCATCGGCACGACAGCCATATGAAAAAGCTAACTGAATTTATAAAAGTGGCCTATGGCTACGCGAAAGTCTACTCGTATGACATCTACCGTTTCGTCAGATTCAGCGGCACCCTGAGAACGCGCACGCATCCGGCCACGCGTGGCGCCCTCATGACCAAGTACTACCATATGGTGGAGAAAGGTCTAGCGTTGCCTCAGCCGCGGCCAGGATTCGGCGCCGAGATGACCAAGGATCTTGGCGATCAAATGGAGCGGGCCATGCGGGATGGCATCTGCGCACATGAAGTGCAACTGTCCGCAGACGCCCTTGATACTTACATGGCTTTCAACGCGGAGATGGGTACACCTTCGCCTTCGCACGTAACGCAGTCGGTCGTCAGCGCTCGCAATGCAGGATTTGCGCCCTCCGGCTCGGCTCTCAAGCATATGAAAGTGCGGCAGCAAGACTCTGAGATCCATCTAGCCTTCCTGCGCAGCCGCAGCTCAGTGCGCGGCTTCGGCGATGGAGCCGTGCCACAAGAGGTGTTGTTGAAGGCAGCTCAGGCGGCCCAGTTTGCGCCGTGCGTGTGCAATCGCCAGGCTGGCCGACTCTATTTTCTTACGACCGAAGAGCAGAAGCGAAAGGCACTGAGCTATCAGAAGGGAAATCGCGGCTTCGGAGACACTGCCGCCGTCATTGCAATCGTGACAGTGGATATCGCCGAGATGCTTGAACCGACTGAGCGCTACCAACACTGGATCGATGGCGGCCTGTTCGCGCAGAACTTCCTGCTCGGCATTCACGCGCAGGGATACGGAGCGTGCCCGCTTAACTGGTCTGCGCCCATCACGCGGGACATCGGGATCCGCAAGTTGGGATATATCCCGGACTCGGAGAGCATCATCATGATGGTTGCCATCGGGCCACTCAAGGACGAGTACAGCGTGGCTCGATCAGAGCGTCGACCATTGGCGGACATTGCTCACTTCCCGGACTTGGAGCACAAGCAATGAACGTGCTGCTTCTGACCTATTCATTCAATTACAACTATGGCGGCCTGCTGCAGGCATACGCGACTGCGCAATACCTGAGCAGTATCGGCCATGAAGTTGTCGTACCCACGGCTCACCCCGCCCATATGGTGGGGAACACCTCGTTCTGGCGAGGAATGGGGCTGAAGGGCGGGAATCCGCTCAAGGCCGTCCTGAGGCGCTTTCGGCAGGCCAAGCGATACCGACGTTTTGACGCTTTTCGTTCAAGGCTTCCGCTGGCTCCGCAACTGTCCTCCAAAGAGGCCATCAATGCCGCCTTGGCGCGCTTCGACGTGATCCTTACCGGGAGCGACCAGACCTTCAATACGAAGTTCATGCCCAAGTACGATTCGTACTTCTTCCAAGGCTTTCACCACGGCGGTCCACGCAAGGTAAGTTACGCTTCCTGCTTCGGTACGCGCGAGCAGAAGCCCGAGATAATCACAAGGGCTGCGCCGGATCTGAAGAATTTCGACGCGCTTGCAGTTCGCAATGAAGTGAGCCGACAGATCATCGCCGACTTGATCGGCATTGAGTCGACAGTTGTCGTCGACCCGACGCTCCTCCATGACTTCAACGAGCTGAAGTCCGATGGGGAAGGTGCTGCCGCATCCGGTCGATACATCATGGTCTATGCATTGGACACCGCAAACTTCCCCATTGCTGAACGCATCATTGGCCAGCTGAAGGAGTCCGACCCCAATCTGGAGGTTCATTTTGTCAACGGCGAGAAGAACTTTGACAAACCTGCGTGGGCGTCGCATCTGATAAATGACTATGGCCCCCTGGAGTTCCTGCGTTCGATCCAGAACTCGGCGTATGTGGTGACCGATTCCTTCCACGGGGTCATCTTCACCCAGAAGTTCGACCGTCCCTGCATCGCCTATTCCTCAGGCTGGCGCTCCGAGAGGATCGTCAGCATGATGCGAGATTTCAATGCCTCTGATCTGTTGGTGCTGGAGAATGATCCCAACGTTGTGAGGGCAGCGGTCACTCGGGTTGTCCGCGATGGCGCGCGCCTGAGCATCAGCGACGATCTGGAGAGTAAAATCCTGCGCTCGAAGCGATACCTCAACGAAGCATTGGGCAACCCGTGAATCTGAGCCAAGTAGGCAAAAAGGGGTTTGCCCACCTGCTGGTCATTGTGCTGACGAGCAGGGCGTCTGCGTTCATTGCCCAATGGGTGATGGGCATCTTCCTGTTTCCGGAAGACTTCGGACTGATTGCAATCATCTCCATCGTCTATCTCCTGGCGTCCGGATTCAAGGAAGTCGGGCTCTATCAGATACTGCAGGAGCATCGTGACGATTTTGAATCCCAAGCACCAAGCCTCACAGCCTCTGCGCAGATACTGAATCTGAGCGGCGTTGCGCTGTTGCTTGTGGCGGCGCCAATCATGGCTGAGCACTACCACGATCCGCGGCTTCTTTGGATCACGGTAGTGCTCGCGCTCACCATGCCGTTCAACATCGCCGCACTCCCATACAAGGCCAGATCGGCGATCGCGTTCAACTTCAAGCGTATTTCCCGAGTTGAATCGGTATCGGCACTGGCCAGCAACCTCAGCATGGCCGGGCTCGCCGCAGCTGGCGCGGGAATCTACAGCTTTGTCGCGTCCCAAGTGATTTTGGCGCTCGTCACATTTCTCATGTACCGCTGGGGCCAACCGCGCATTGCAAGCCCCTTATGGCCGGGCGCAAGCAGGCTTCGAGCGTTCTTCAAACGCTGCAAGTGGTTGATTGTTTCCTCCTATCTCAACAACGTTGCTACACGAGGCGAGTACCTCGTGCTGTCTCTGATCCTGAGCAAAGCGGCTCTCGGGCTGTTCTACTTTTCCTATCAGTTGATGGCAGCAGCGGTGCAGTTGATCGGAATGGCGCTGAATCATCTCCTCTTGCCGCTCTTCTCCGCGATCAGAAACGACGCGGCTAGAGTTCGCTCAGGGCTGCACAAGGCCGGCCACGCGCTTTCGCTGATGTCAGGGGCCTTGTGCCTTTCCCTGTTGGTGTGGTTCCCATTCGTCATTCGTCATGTCTGGAGCGGAAAGTGGGATGCCGCGATTTCGCTTACTCTGATAGTGACGGCCGCTGTCCCACCGCGACTGCTGTCTTCGCCACTTGGCTCTTCCGCACTCGAAGCGATGGCGCGTTACCGTGAGCGAGGAATATTGTCGCTGGTCGATGCATTGACCTTGATTGTCTTTGTCTGGATCGGCGGCCAATTCTTCGGCGTGGAAGGCGCGTGTGTCGCAATGGCGGCCCAACGGCTGAGTGCAGGAATGCTGTTCTATTTCGCCGCCGCCAGCGCCTGCGGACTGCGCACCCGCATGGCCTTCTATCAGCTCATGAAGAACCAGGCACCCTACCTTGCCTGCGTGGCGGCGCTGTCCGGATACGTTTTCCTGATCATTGGCTACAACGGTTTCATTCACCTCGGCTTTGTTCACACCCTGGCCGTCTACGCTGCACTGATGGTGGCGTATGTGGTCATGAACCATAAACGCATCGCTGAATATGTCCTTGAACGCTGACAAACAGATCCCCCACGAGCCGCAGCGCTACTGCTTCTGCGCGGATGGGCGCTATGTGGACTTCATAGTCCCTGCCGTAGAATCAATCGCGAAGAGCTGCGCGTCGGGCACCAAGTTCTCGGTTGATATCATCGTGGACAAGGAACCAAAGGCTGGCGTTCTGGGTGCACTCAAAGCACTATGCTCCGGTGATGTGACCGTCCATGTCATTGATCCCGCTCAGTTCGGCGACCTACTGGAAGTGACGCACATTTCCAGAGGCATGTATTACCGGCTATTGATTCCAGAACTGCTCGACGCGGATAAGGTCCTGTACCTCGACTGCGACGTTCTTGTAAGACACAGTCTTAGCGACCTGTTCAACATCGACCTGGAAGGTGTTCTGGCGGGGGCGGTCATCAATCCCTTCTATGATGGAAGTCGATTGGGGCTGGCGGACGGTGATCGTTATTTCAATTCCGGCGTCTTGCTCCTGAACTGCGCAGAATGGCGTGCTGATGGCACCAAGGACAAAGTTCTGGCGTATCTACGCGCCAACACGGACTTGCTGAGGATGCCGGACCAGGACGCATTGAATGCCGTGCTCAGGGGACGATGGCGCGAGCTTGATCCCACGTACAACTGCCAGGTATCAATGCTGCTCAGGCACAAGGAACTGGCTGGAGAGCTCGCACCTGGCTGGTCCATGTCATTCCTCGAGTCACCGGCGATCATGCACTTCTCCTCGGCACACAAGCAGTGGCATTCCAGCAATCGGATCGTCTTTTCGAAGGAGTACCGACAGCTGCGCACGCACATCATGGAGCCGCGCCGCGGCCCGTTCCTGGACTTCGTCATAGGCCGCATCAGGCAAGCGAAGTTCGCCATCGGGCAATCCAATCCCTACTTCTACTAATCAGTTCGACGAAAGGCGGCAATGGCAACCAGCATCCCGGCACCGACAGTTCCCCTGAAGCGGCCCACGTTCGATACCGTGCGGTTTGGCGACTTCAACATCATTTGCGCGTCACGGCAGGACCTGGTGGACATGGCGCTTTACGACTGCGCGCATCGATCGCGCCCTGCGCAGCTGGTGTTCGATGCTAATGGCCACGCATTGTCATTGGCACGCACCGATCGCAGATTTGGCTCACTTGTACAGGAGGCCGACATCATTCATGCCGATGGAGGATTTCTGGTGTCCCTGTCCAAGCGATTGAAGCTCAATGCCATCCCTGAGCGCAGTGCCACAACTGACATGCTCCACGATTTTTCGAGGGCATTCGAGAATACCGGCTTTGGGTTCTATCTTCTGGGATCCGAGGAGCGCGTCAATTCATCATGCACCAGCATTCTGCAAGAGCAGTACAAGGGCATGAAGATTTCTGGCCGTCGCAATGGGTTCTTCACCCCGGACGAAGAACAGGAAGTTGTCGACGCAATCAACGCTTCCGGCGCGGATATCCTCTGGGTCGGCCTGGGGAAGCCCAAGGAGCAGGAATTCTGCGTTCGTTGGCGCGACAAACTGAAGCCGCGATGGATCATCACCTGCGGAGGGTGCTTCAACTACGTGACCGGTGACTATCCTCGCGCTCCTGCCTGGATGCAACGCAACAACCTGGAGTGGGTTCATCGCTTGGCCACGCGACCGAAGGAGTTGTTCGTCCGATATGCCGTTACAACGCCTCACTCGCTGTGGATCGCGCTGACAGATCATTCCAAGCTGGCTTCAAAATAGTCGCACGGCAGTTCTGCTTTCTCCACTTCCCATGGCTCGGGTAGCAGCCGATGAGAGACACGCATGTCCCCCTTCTTTTCGATTGTGATTCCCACCTACAATCGCTCATCAACCATTCTCCCGACGCTGCTTTCGGTTCAGGGTCAGACGTTCTCCGATTTCGAATGCATCATCGTCGATGATGGATCAAAGGATGTCGACGCGCTGACCAGGTTGGTAGACCAGCTTGCGGATCGGCGTTTCCGTGTAATACAGCGACCCAACGGGGGAGGGGGGGCCGCGCGCAATACGGGAATCGAGGCCGCAGTCGGACTTTACATCGCATTTCTTGATTCCGACGACTTCTTTGTACCCGAGAAGTTGGAGCTCTTCCACGCGTATCTGCGTCGGTCGCCCTATCCGGCCCTTTATTCTTACGCCAAGGTGGACCGTGGAGTTCCCGAGCGCATGTGGATACGTCCCGACCGCCCGATCCGGGAGGATGAGTCGATGGCCAGCTATCTGTTCATCGCAAATCAGTTCGTGCAGACCTCAACGATCGTCATGGACAGCAGCCTCGCGAAGCGGATCAAGTTCAATCCAGAGCTTCGCAAGGGTCAAGACCTTGATTTCTGCCTCAGAGTGGACGTGGATGGGACCAAGTTCCGCATGCTGGAGCAACCCTTGATCGTCTGGACGGACATCAGCGAGGTAGGACGTACGTCGCGCCATGCGGGATCAGCGGCACCTGCCCAGTGGTTGAACCAGCACGCCCATATGATGACACCGGCGGAGATCATCGGATATCGAGCTACAGTGCTCTCCTATTATCAGCCCAAGCATCGTTTCCTGGTTGTCCTGAAGGATCTGGTACAAAGTGTGACTGTCGCGAAAGTGCCGCCCAAGGTGGCGCTCCGTCATTGGCTGCGATTCATGCTACCAAGATCGCTTTACCGCTCTATTGTCTCTGTCGCCATTCGCTCTCTGAAGCAGAAGGGCCCAAGCAGCAGTGAATTCCAAGAATGAGTATTTCCAGCGCATTCACGATCAAACGCCGGCCGTATCCAATTTCGCTGCTCTACCTTGGAACGATTCTCATCGTGACAACGGCGTGGTTACCTCGACTGTCCGGCGTGACGGTTGGCGAGCCCTTGCTGGACTTGGTTTTCGCGGCATCGTCTGCTGCCCTGTTGTGGGTTTATGGCGCACGTAAGGATCGGCTCTTTGCTCAGCAGCTCTTCTGGATTGGCTACCTTGTCGTCGGTGCGGCGCTTGCCGTTGGCTTGCGCAATACAAATCCGTTGGACTTTGCGCAGGCGTACAAATTCGTCTGGTACTTGATCCTGCTCGCACCGTTCGCGTGGGCACCTGGCCCCATGAAATCGGAAGATTTCAGGCGACTGCTGAACCTTTGCCTTTTCATGTTCTTCAGTGTCTATCTAGCAAAGCGGGCCATCGGAATTGACCGGCCCGTTCTGATGACAGAGAACAACTTCGAAATCATCTTCTTGTCGCTCGTCTACTTCAGCGCCCATGTTTCAGGCGTAAAGATCAGCGGATTGCAGACTGGGACACTGCTGGCCGTGGTCATCCTCTCCGGATCTCGCTCCGCTGCAATCGCTGCCGCCTTGGCCGTTCTGTTCGCGTTTGACTTCAGGTCCCGTAACTCTGCAAAAGTCGTCGGCGGAATGATCGCCGGCACCGCAGCAGTCGTGTTTGCATTCCTAATTTTCGAAAATCGCTCACAAGGTGGAATCGAGTCGATCGATAGATTTCGGTTTCTGATGATGTTCCTTGAGTCGATAAGAGACTGGGACGCAACAGACTATGTACTTGGTGCCGATAGGATTTCTCCACTTCCCGCGCACGTGTGCTCGTCACTCTCCTACTATCAATCGCTCTTCAGCTTTAGCGGCAACGGGAGTTGCTATTCCGTCATCCTGCATAGCTTTAATATGCGGGTGATCTACGATCATGGCCTTGCAGTAACCGCCCTGACGTTCATCTACCTCATCGGTGTGATGAGGAACGCCAAACGCCATCAGCGGCTCTGCGTCATTCTCATCGTTCTGGCAAGTGGCCTTTCCGTATCGGCCCTCAACAATGTGTATACAACACTGGGCATTGCGCTTGTATGCCTGGCAGCCGGCGCTGCGAAGAACGAAAGACGTGAATGATTCCGCCCCCGACGGAGCGAAAGCTCGACGGCTCACGCAGCAGCTCTCCTAGAACACCCAGTTGGCGACCAGGGAAATCAGATGCAAAAGTACCGCGCAGATATCGATGGCCTAAGATCGATCGCTATCCTGCCCGTGCTCCTTTATCACACAGGCATACCGCTCATCACCGGCGGGTACGTCGGTGTGGATATTTTTTTCGTGATCAGCGGCTTCCTGATTACAGGAATTCTGCTGAGAGATTTTGATAACAACACCTACAGTGTTCTATCGTTCTACGAACGGCGCATCAGAAGAATATTTCCTGCTCTTGCAGTCGTGGTGTTCTTCACGATCATCTGCGCACCTTTCATCCTGCTTCCCAGCGAGTTCGAGCCGTTCGGACGCGACGTCGCGTCTTCCCTGCTATTTGTCGCAAACATCAATTTCTGGCTGCAGTCGGGATACTTCTCCCCTGTCTCCGAGGCCAAGCCGCTCCTGCACATGTGGTCGCTGGGTGTCGAGGAGCAATTTTATCTGATCGCGCCCCTCGCACTCTTTGTGACCGTCAAGTACGCGCGTCGATATCGACTGGCGATAACGCTGATAGCGATCGGCCTTTCACTGGGCGCCTGCATCTATCTCACACCGCGATCGCCCTCGGCAGCCTTCTATCTCCTGCCTACGCGCGCGTGGGAACTTCTGGTGGGTTCGGCTCTGGCCATCTACATCTCGACCCGAGACAATCCTGCTCCAACGCGGGCTTCTGGATTGATCGGCGCCATAGGACTGGCGCTGACCATGGTTCCAGTTTTTGTCTATGACAAGTCGACTCCCTTCCCCGGCTATGCGGCCATCGCGCCAACCGCAGGCGCGGCCATGCTGATCTATGCTGGGCCCAGCAGCTTCGCTGGACGATTGCTCAGCACAAGGCCGCTGGTCTTTATTGGCCACATTTCCTACTCCCTGTACCTCTGGCATTGGCCAGTAATCACCCTGTTTAGGAACGTGGGCTGGCTCGAAAGCAGCTTGGGCAAGGCAATCGTCATCCTTCTGTCGTCCCTGCTTGCATGGCTCACGTGGCGGTTTGTTGAATCACCCACCCGCGATCGCACGAAGATCGGCAGCAGAACGCTTTTCGTAGGCGCAGCTTCCTCGACCGCGATCTTGTTGTTCGTCTCGGCAATCTATTCCTCTCTCGGAGGATGGCCGGGCCGGCTACCTGCCTCGACGGTCGCGTTTGACGCCGCCAGGAACGACTACAGTCCAGACCGGGCTCGGTGCCATTTCGACGGAGGCCTCCCTGACTATTCTTCGGCCTGCGTGCTTGGTCCCAAGAATGGCCTCAAGGTGGCAGTGTGGGGAGATAGCCATGGTGTAGAGATGGCGAAAGCTATCAGTGAGCAGGGCTTTTCCGTCAGGCAGCTCACCTATTCATCCTGCCCGCCCAGCTCCAACGGCGTAGGTACGAGTAACCGCCCTCAGTGCAGTGACTGGAACAAGCAAGTTGCCAAAAGCCTCGCCGATGACAAGTCAACCGGCGTCGTAATTCTATCGGCATACTTTGAATCACCGGTGTCACGCTCGGCGACCAGGCAGAACGAGCTTGCCAGAACGGCGTCGTTCCTCAGGAGTGTCGGAAAGCATGTCATTGTAATTGGACCGTTTCCGATGATCAGCCAGCGCACTGACTTGCCAACTTATCTTGCACGCGGTGGGAGCGCCAAACACGTCATCCAACTCGAAGGGATGAAAGAACTTGAGAGCACGCTGTCGAAGTCGGCAACATTGTATTCCCCTCAAAGGCTCTTTTGCCAACGCGATATATGCAACTTCGCGCCCGGCGGTAACGCCATACTTTTTGACTCGCATCATCCCAGCATGTCGGCTGCACGTCTTGCAGCGGCGCAGATAGCGCCATTGATTGATGACGTCATCGGGGAATGATAGCGTTGCCGCCCTTTTGTCCGTTATTGAATTGCAGCCACATGGCTGACCAACTGGCGACGTCCCGCAGTTCCTTTGAAGGATGATTCATGAGATCAGCATATTGGGATAACTGGAAAGGGCTCGCCATTGCCGCAGTCGTTACGATTCATGCGTGCAGCGCATTCCCAGGCGGCACAGCAGAAACCGGCGCGGCCACCCAGGAAATGTGGATCAGACAGCTGACCAACTTCGCAGTCCCATTTTTCTTTGCAGCCGCAGGCTTCTTTGCTCCGAAGGGGCAGATTACCTGCATCAGAGAATTCTATGCTTCCCGATTGCTGCGAATACTGCCGCCGTATCTGGTCTGGACCACGATCTATCTGGGCGTTGGAGCATTCCGTGAAGGGATGGATCCAATCACGGCACTCAAAGGCTATGTATTCGGAACGGGAATAGGAATCGGCTACTTCGTAATTGTCCTGTGCCAGTTCACTCTTCTAACTCCTTTGCTGCTGAGTCTAAAGAGTCTCACAACGCACTGGATCGTGATTATTTCCATTTCTCTTGTGGGAATCGCATACACATATTATTTTCAGACCATCGAACCCAATACCAGGCTATCGGGCTTTCCCGCTCATGCTCTGCCCTTCTTTGTCTGGTACCCCTTCTACCATCTCGGACTGGTAGCCGGGTGGCGACGCGATGCTTCACGGATTCCGCTCCGCATCATCATTGGCGCTGTGCTTCTTGCCTTCGCCGCTGGACTGCTGGAGAGTAAATACTGGCTTGCGACAATTGGCGGATCTTTCCCATTCTCGCAGCTCAAGGTCTCGAATTTCCTGTATTCAGGAGCACTATTCGCATTGGCCATCCGCCTCGCCGATGCGCAGACGCTCCTGCACAAGGGCGGCGTGCTCACCTGGCTTGGACGCAACTCGTACGCCATTTACTTGATCCATATGTTGTTCCTGCCCTCGATTCTTTCGCTATTGAAGGATTCCTGGCCATGGTCAACAAGCGGTTTGGCGCTCGTACTATCCGGTGCAGTGTTGTGCCTGGCCGTTACGAGTCTCACTGTGTTCCTGCTGAGGAAGCGCCTTCCAGAATCCCCTGCCCGCTATATTCTCGGCTAGGTGCCTGCTGCGCCAACCGCCTGGAGTTGCAGATGGCGAGGCCATCTGACATGGCCAGGCTGGGGGCATCTCGACCGGGTAAGTGCTCCATACCGGGCCGGGGTTCGACTGCGAGCCGCATTGCGAGCACTCAGGAACCGGCCAGAGCGCGTATGGCGATGCCCCTGTCGCATGGACCGGGCAACCTTGAGCGTGAGTCCCATCATCTCATCAGGCGATTCTCGACTGATCCAGCGGGCTTCATTGTCGGCCTCCCTGCGGATGGGCGAGCGGCCGGGCGCTTCGGCCATCGGTTCCACATTGCCCGTTCTTCTGTGCTCGAAATCCAGCAGCGCAATCAGGGGCAGATTTTTATCGTGGACTCCGCTAGAATTCCGCCCTACCACCGGACAACCGGTGGGTTCTACAACGCGCCCGTAGCTCAGCCGGATAGAGTAGTGGCTTCCGAAGCCATTGGTCGGGGGTTCGAATCCCTCCGGGCGCGCCATCTTTCCCTGCTCAGGCCATCGATTGTTGGCCCACCGGCACGGCCCCAGAATCAGCAGGCCGCTGATATTCCACGCTGAGACCTGGGAACCGGCAGCCGCCGAGCGCAGGCCCAGCGCCACAGGGGCGAGCACACCGGTCCACACAGCAACGCCGGGCATGGCCCGGCGCTACCGTGGGTGTACGGATCAGTACGTGCCGTCGAAGGCGAAGATCGGCTTGCGCTGCTTCCACGCACCAGCGGTGAAGTCAGGGAACTCCAGCGTCTGGAAGCCATTGGCAATGGACTGCTCGGACAGCGGGGTGATCGCGCTCCAGGTCACTGCATCGTAGATGTCGATCGGCATCGGCGCCTTGGCCTTCAGTGCCTCGACGAACGCATGGATGACGAACCAGTCCATGCCGCCGTGACCGGCGCTGGCCGCGGTGTCGGCATGCTGCTTCCACAGCGGGTGCTCGTACTGATCCTGGTAGGTCTTGAACTCTTCCCACTGGTGCGGCGGGCTGCGGCCTTCAATGTGGATCGAGTGGTTGACGTCCATCCACAGACCCTTGGTGCCCTGCACGCGGAAGCCCATCGAGTACGGTCGGGGCAGCGAGGTGTCGTGCTGCAGCAGGATGGTCTCACCGTTCTCGCAGGCAAGCGTGGTGGTCACGATGTCACCCAGCTTGAACTTAACTTGGGTGCTGGGGTGGGTGGTGCCACCGCTCTTGGCCACGGTGTACTCGTGCAGGCCGCGTGCCTTGGTCGCGAAAGCGTTGATATGGGTAAAGCGGTTGCCGCGGTTGATGCCGGTGTACATCGCGCATGGGCCGATGCTGTGGCTGGGGTAGAGCTCGCCGTTGCGCTCCACCGAATGCTCGGTGCGCCAACGTGCCTCGCTCCAGCCCTTGGGACCGAACTCCACGCCGCTGTCGTAAGGCTGGCTGGGATCACCGGAGTTGAACTTCACCCCGCGCAGGTCATGCTGGTAGCCGGCCTGCAGATGCACCAGCTCGCCGAACAGGCCCTGTCGCACCATCTGCAGGGCGGCCATCACATCGCGGCGGTAGCAGACGTTCTCCAGCAGCATGTACGGCGTGCCGGTTGTGAGCTGGGTCTTCAGCACATCCCAGTGGTCCTGCAGGGTGATGCCGGCCACCACCTCGCAGCCTACGGCCACGCCCGCCTGCATGGCGGCGATCGCCATCGGCGCGTGGTATTCCCACGGCGTAGCGATGATCACGCCATCGATGCCCTTCTGTTCCAGAAGGCGCTTCCAGGCGTTGCTGTCGCGATCCTGGCCATAGGTTTTCGGCGCAGGCTTGCCGGCCTTGGTCACCATGTCCACGGCACGACCCAGCATGATCGGCTCGATGTCGCACAGTGCAATGACCTCGACATCGTCGCGGCGCACCAGCTCCTTCAACAGCACCTGGCCGCGCATGCCGGTACCGATCATGGCCAGGCGGAGCGTGCGCCCGCGCGCCCAGGCCGGGGTCTGTGGCAACAGGCTGCTGGCGGCGACGGCGGCACTGGCCGCGATGAACTCCCTGCGTTTCATGGCAAACATCTCTCCTCTTGGAAGCGCGCCGGCCGCAACCGGCGCGCTGGATCACTCGAACCTGCTTACTTGAATCGATAACCGATGGTCACACTGTAACCACGGCCGAAGATCGTCGCGTAGTCGCTGGAGTCACCCAGGAAGCTGTTCGGATCGTAGAACGGCAGCCGGTCGAACAGGTTCTTGACGGTGAAGCTCAGGTTCCAGGCGTCGTCGGGGCGCCAGGTGACGCTCAGGTTGGCGGTCCACCAGGACGGCGCGCCGTCGCACTTGCTGGCCTGCAGCGCCAGGTAGCCGGCGGTGCAGGTCTCCTTGTTGTTATCCACTTCATCCACGCGGTCACGGGCCCACTTGGTACCGCCCACATAGTTGACGAACATGCTGGTGGTCACCTGCTTGTAGGTCCAGTCGGCGTTGAGCGTGGCGCGCAGGCGCGGGTTGTTGTAGTAGCCCACCACGTCGCCGTAGTACCAGCCGCTTTCCTCATCCATGTAGTAGCGGTTGCGATTGGCGATGGTGGCGGCCAGGCCCACGTTCAGCCCGCCCCACTCGCCCAGCGAGAAGCGGCTGCGTGCGTCCACGTCGAAGCCGTCGACCAAGGTCTTGCCGCGATTCTTGTACTGGCCGACCACGCTGGCCACGTTGCCCACGCTGTAGCCGGGCAGGACCGAGGGGCAGCTCACACCGCTGGCCGGGTCGGCGCACATCGCCGCCAGCTGGGCCAGGTTTGCACGATCGGCATCAGTGATCGGCGAACGGGTGGAGGAGATGATGTCGGTATCACGGCTGAAATCCGGGGCGACGATCTCGTTGTTGCGGTAGATGAACCAGTAGTCGGCCGACACCGACAGCCAGCTGGCCGGCTCGTAGACGAAGCCCAGGGTGGCGATCTTGGCCTTCTCCGGCTTCAGGTCCTGGTTGGGCTGGGTCATGCGGGCCACGGTGCGGCTGCAATCGACGTTGGCCAGGCTCTTGCCCAGGTCCACGTCACCGGCGCGCTGCGACTGCCGCAACAGGTCGGCGATCGCGTTGGTCTCGGCGCAGCGCACCTCATCGCGGTAGCCACCGAGCTGGGCGAACACGCCACCGCTGCCGGACTCGGCCAGGCTCGGCGCACGGAAGCCGGTCGAATAGGTGCCGCGCAGCATCAGTTGATCGAATGCCTGGTACTTGAAGCCGATCTTCGGTGCGACGTTGGCGCTGAAGTTCGGGTATTTGTCCACGCGGACCGCGGCATCCAGTTCCAGCTTGTCGGTGATCGGCGCCACCGTTTCGGCGAACAGTGCATAGGTGTTGCGCGCACCGTCGAACCACGAGCCGCCCTGCTGGGTGATCAGGCCGGCGGCGGCGTCGGCATTGCCCGGCGTGTAGAAGGTTTCGCGGCTGGCATTGAAGCCGAACGCGGCGCGCATCTCACCGGCCGGCAGCTGGAACAGCGGGCCTTCGATCTTGCCGTCCAGGGTGTGCAGGCGCGTCCAAGACTGGATGTCGAAGGTCGGGAACGCCTCGCGGATCAGCGCTGCGTTGGCTTCGCTGATCTCACCGAACTTGTATGCCGGATGGTCGGAAATGATCACCCGCCCGGTACCCGGATCCACCGAGTAGGGGCCGAAGGCCTTCTCGAAGCCCTTCAGGTTGACGTTGATGGTCTGGTAGGTGGTGGAGTGCGTGCCGGCGGTGGCGAAAGCAGTTTCCCAGTTCCAGTCACCCATGTTGCCACGTGCACCGGTCAGCACGCGGTAGCTCTTGTCGGTGTTGCGCTGGCCGAAGTAGTTGGCGCCGGCATCCTGCAGCAGGTACTGCAGGCCAACTACGCCGCCCATCATCGCCTTCAGTTCAGGGCTGGCGTGGTTGTACTCGTTGTTCGGCCCCAGGTAGGGATACAGGAACTGGTTGACCGTAGTGCCGGTATCGCGGGAGAACCAGCTGGTCGGGTTACCGGTGGTGGTGCCATAGCTGCGGGGTGTACCGCCATTGGCACGCAGATCGATGTCGGTGTAGGTCGCCTCGGCGAAGATTTCGGTCGAGTCGCCCACCAGGAAGGTGCCATTGAGGTAGGCGGTGTTGCGCTCGGACTTGGCGCCGGCGTCGATCTCGTTGTTCATCCAGGTCTCCCAGACACAACGCGGACCGGCGGCCTCGCCCTGCAGCACGTTCTTGCACCCGGGTGCGGCCTCCTGCACGCGGCGGCCGGTGACCGGATCGAAGGCGAAGTAACTGCCCGGGTTGAACTCACCCGGCTTGCTGCCCACGCCCAGGCGCAGGTTCGTCAGGTAATTGGGATTGTTGACGTAGTACTGCTCGGGACGCTTGTCGTAGAAATCACGCAGCGGGATCGCGTCACGGCGGTACATATTGACCGCACCGTAGATGTTGAAGCGGTTCTCGGCCAGGTCGCCGAAGCCGGCGGTGATGCTGGCCTGGCGCTCACCGTAGGAGTCGATGCGCGATGACGTATCGTTGGTGAAGTTGATCTCCGCGCCCTGGAAGTTGCGTTTGGTGATCACGTTGATCACACCGGCCACGGCGTCGGTGCCGTACACCGCCGAAGCACCATCGGTGAGCACTTCCATGCGTTCGATGGCGGCAGCCGGGATCGCATCGATGTTGACGAACTGGGTCTGGAAGCCGGCGGGTGCGCCGTAGTACGACAGGCGACGACCGTTCAGCAGCACCAGCGTGCCCTGTGCGCCCAACCCACGCAGATTGGCCTGCGAGGCACCGTCGGAGCCGGTGAACAGCGAGCGCGAATCCTGCTGCGCCGGGCGGGCAGCCGGCAGGTTGTCGAGCACCTGCAGCAGCGTACGCGCACCCATGTTCTGGATGTCCTGCTTGCTGATGACCTGGACCGGCGAAGCGGTTTCCACATCGGTACGGCGGATGTTGGAGCCGGTGACCTCGATGCGGGCCAGGTCGGTGGCGTTGTCCTTGCTGTCCTGCGCAGCGGCAGGCAGGGCGACCGAGAGCAGCGCGCCGGCAATGGCCAGCGTCAGCGGAGCGATCGTGCGACAGGGGGGGCGGCGGTAGCGTGCGGGCAACATCGGGGTTCTCTCCTGGCAGGGGTGCGGCGCGAATGTGGATCAGCGGGCAAAACGCTCCCGGGCCACGGCCAGCAGGCCGCAGTCGGTATGGGCGGGGGAGGAGCGGTGTTACGAAGGGGTCATGGGGCGACGATGCTGGCGGAGTCGCCCTCCTGGCCGATCAGCACGGCGTTGGCCCAGTTGGCACAGACCTGGGCGGGTTGACTGCCCTGCGCACCCAGCGTGCGCAGGCTCAGGGTGGTAAGGCCACGGATGTCCAGCTCCGGCTTGACCACGCCGGGCGCCTTCACCAGGCCGCTGTCGTAGAGCAGGCGGTTGTCGCCCCAGACCTGGAACTGCAGGCCGCCTGCGCTGCGGCAGGCATCATCGATGCCCAGATCCGCACGCAGCAGACGCCAGCCGCCCTGCAGACGCAGGTCGATGCGGCTGTTCGCGCCCACTCCCAGGCCACGGCGGAACTGCAGGCCGTTCATGCGCATGCCGGCCTCGCCACGGAACGCCTGGTCGGCGCGCACCTGGCTGGCCAGCGCGGCCGGCACCGGCAGCTCGGAGAGATAGCGCTGCCGGGCCGGTCGCTCCGGTTCCTGGTGCTCGAGGATGTGGAAGGTGGACAGCGCGATCGGGCCGACATCGCGTGGCTGCAACGCGTCGAACGCGCGGGCGCTGCCCTGTGCCGCAGTGACCATCGGGTCGGTGCTGCTGGCGCCGTCACCTTCGGGGTTCTGCACGCTCAGCACCCGGAAACGCAGCAGGCGACCAGCGTGTGCGGGGAAGTCGATGCGCTGCATTCCTTCCTTCAACTGCAGCCGGCCCCGGGCGATCGGCTCGCCCCATTCGCCATTGCTGTCGCCCAGGTACACCTCGTAGTCGCGGACCTGGCCATGCTTCCAGTTCTTGTCGTTGCGTGGCGCCAACTCGATGCCGTCGATCATCCGGCGCTCACCGAAGCCGACCACCCATTCGTGGGCGCCGGTGCGCACGGCCTGGTTGCGCACGCTGCGGAACCAGGTGGCCGGGTCATCGTCGAACGCGTTCTCCAGCGGATGGCCAGGCTCTTCCGCCGGGCGGTTGACCACCAGCAGGCTGTCGGCCGGCAGCTCGCGGCCGAGCACCGGCGCGGCCGGATATGCATCGTCCGCAGCGGCGGCGGTCACGGCGAAGTCCAGCTGCACCTGCAGTGGCTGGCGGATATCCTGCGTGGCGGTACGCACATGGACGGTGCCGCCACGCTCACGGGCATCGAAGTACCAGCCTTCGTCGGCACCGTTGAAGGCTGCCGCGTCGGCCAGCGCGGGCAGCACACGGGCGCCGGCCTGCACTGCGCGCGGGGCCTGCCGGCTCAACACGCGCAGGCCGTAGCGACGCTGCGCCAGCTGGCCCTGGTAGGTGCCCTGCACGGCCGCGATCTGCACCTGGACCGGGCCACTGCCCTGTGCCGGCGCCTGCACGCGGATCTGCTGCGTGCTCGATTCGCCCTGCTGGTAGCGGCGGGTGTTGCCGTCGTCTTCATACAGGGTGTACTGCGATTCGCCCTGCGGATAGAGATCGAAGGTGACCTCGTCCAGCGGCTTCTCGCCATCGAACAGCATCGACGGATACATCGGCAGGATGGCCCCGGCGCGCACGAACACCGGCAGCGTGGCCAGGTCGACCTGGCGGTCGAGCTGACGGCCCTCGGCGCCCGCCTGCACGCGGCGGCCATCCCAGTAGTCGATCCATCCACCGGCCGGCAGATGGATGTCGCGCCGCCAGCCGCGGCTGGCCGCCTGGCTGCGGTAGACCGGTGCGATCAGCAGATCGCGGCCCAGCAGGAACTGATACTTGTAGGTTTCGTCCTGCGCGTGCGGATCGCGGGGGTAGTCCCACATCAACCCACGCACCGGCGGCGCGCCGGTCTGCGCGGCGTCGTGCACCAGCCCGTACATGTACGGCGTCAGCCGCATCTTCAGTTTCAGATAGTCGCGGTTGATGCTGCGGTAGGGTTCGTCGTACCACCACGGGTGCTTGCGCGCGTTCGACGACCAGCCACTCATGCCCATCAGTACCGGAGTGAAGGCCTTCCACTGCAGGTCGCGGGTGTAGGTCTCGGCGCTGCCGCCGAAGATCGCATCGACATCGCCACTGGCATAGGCCATGCCGGACAATCCCGAGCCGACCAGGGTCGGCACGTGCCAGCGGATGTAATCCCAACTGCTGCTCTGGTCACCGGTCCAGGCGACCGCGTAACGCTGGATGCCGGCCCAGCCCATCACCGTCCACAGGAAGGGACGCGAATCGGAATTGTCGACGATGCCATTGAACGCCTGGCGGTTGGCGTCCATCGCGAACTGATAGCCCTTGCCGGTCCAGGCCACATCCAGCTTCTGTACACGGCTGCCGGCCTTTCCGACTTCCCAGGCGATCTTGTCGACACCGTTCTCCGTCCACAGGCCGGTGCGGAAGCCGTATCCGGCCAGACCCTTCACCGTCTCGGGCAACTGCTTGTAGCCGCAGCCATAGCCGTCGTTGGGCAGGATCCAGCCACCGGGCATGTCGTGTGCCCGGTACTGCTTGGCCACGCTGTCGACCACGTCAGGCGTGGTGCCGGTCGGGCCATCGCTCCAGCCCTCGGGCACGGTGCCCGGCTTCTTCGCGTTGTCGCCGTCGTTGTAGCAATCGGCATCGCCATAGGACAGCGCCCAGCGCGCGACCATGTTGGGGCGGCCGGTCAGCTGCGTGTAGCGCTCGATCAATGCCGGCAGATCGGCACCGACGAAGTAGTAGGCGTCGAAACGATCTTCGCGATGCAGCAGGGTGGACTGATCGGGCTGGCGCAGGTCGTAGCTGCCGTCGCTCCACGTATTGCGCAGCATGCCCCAGCCGCGGCTGCTCAGCAGCATCGGCGCCGGGCTCGGTCGATCACCCTCTTCCCAGCCGCCGGAGTAGGACACCTCAAGCTCGCGTCCCTTGAACTGGTAACGGCCGTTCTGCTGGCCGCCGCCGAAGAAACCTTCGTCGGGCTGCGACGAGAGTACCTGCACGCTCTGTGCAGCATCCAGGTCCAGCGGCTGCAGCTCCTGCCACAACGCAGTGGGCTGGCCATTGTCCAGACGCTCCAACCGCAGGCGCAGCGGCTGGCGCTGTACGTGCAGCACGAGTGCGCCGGTGCGCAGACGGATCTCCTGCGCATCTTCTTCCAGCTGTGCCTGCACGTCGGCACTGGGCTGGGGCAGCACGATCGGCGCGGCCTTGTCGCCGGCTCCGGTCAGTACCCCCTTGCGCCCCGCCTGCACACGGACAATGTCGGCAGCCGGCAGTTCGATGCGCACACGCGCGCCGGTGTCGGTCTGCAGGTCCCAGGCGGGCGTGCCCGCCTTGCTGGCGGTGACCGAGCGCAGGTTGCCGATGGGTTCGGCGTGGGCCGACATGGACGCCAGCAGCAGCACCGGCAACAGGGCCGGCATCAGCGGCGAGCGACGAATGCAGATTTCCACGCGGACTCCCAACCCGTTCACCGGGCGTTTCGAAAGCGGTTGGGCCGACTCTAGGGCAGGGATTCGAAAGATGTCAACAAATGGAAAGCAAAAAGTAAGATAAGTTCGACTGAAACGAAAGGTGATGCGGCGCAATACTTTGTGTAATCGCTTGCACCCCCCTGTTAAGCTTGGTGCGATACGGCATTTTTCGATTCCTTTCGTTTTGGACGATTGCGGTCTACCAGAAACGCCAAGCGCTCTTTATCTTTCTTTTTGCTTTCGGTATTTGACATTTCGAAAGAAAACACAGATCGTGCGATGGCCCAACTGGAACCTCCGAATGGACGTCACCCTGCTTTCCGATGTGTCCGCCTGGCAGCGCCGGGGCGGAGCCGATACCGCTACTGAAATCGCCCAGCAGCCAGCACTGTGGGACGCGCTTGCACAGGATCTGCTGCAGGCCCGCGAACGCCTGCAGGCCTTCCTGGGCGACCGCCTCGACAATCCCGATCAGCGCGTGTTGTTCACTGGCGCCGGTAGTTCCGGCTTCATCGCCGAGATGGTGGCCGATGCGATCAACGCGCAGTGGGCCGCTGACGTCCGTGTGGTGCATACCACCAGCCTGCTGACCCATCCGGCGCTGTATCTGCAACGCGACCGCCCCACCCTGCTGGTTTCGTTCGGCCGCAGTGGCTCCAGCCCGGAAAGCGTGGCAGCGGTGGACCGTGTGCGCAGCGACGTGGATGACGCACGCTTCCTCGACATCACCTGCAACGCTGATGGCGAACTGGCCCGGCGCGGTGCCGGCCGTGCCGATACCTGCACCCTGTTGATGCCGTCGGCCAGCTGCGACCGCGCCTTTGCGATGACCAGCAGCCTGACCTGCATGCTGCTGGCCGCGCTGACCGTGTTCGACCGCTCACCGTGGCAGACGCGGGTGGCACGCCTGACGCAGCTCGCTGCGCTGGCCCGCGAAGGCCAGGCGCAGTGGGGTGCACCGGTGGCCGCGCTGGCACAGCGCCCCTTCAACCGCGTCATCTACCTGGGCAGCGGTCCGCTGGAAGCGCTGGCGCGCGAGTGCGCGCTGAAGGTGCTGGAGCTGACCGCCGGCCGCGTGCTGGCGCTTGCCAACACGCCGCTCGGCTTCCGCCACGGCCCGAAATCCACGCTGGATGGCAGCACCCTGGTGATCGTGCTGCGCAGCGTGCAGCCGCTTGCACGCCGCTACGAGCAGGATCTGCTGGACGAGCTGCGCCGCGATGGCGTGGCCGGCCAGGTGCTGGCCATCGGCCCGCATTCGGACATCGGTGCCGACGATGACTACACCCTCGCCGTACCCGTCCTGGAGCCGGTTCTGGATGATCCCTGGCTGGCGCCGGTGTGGCTGGCCTTCGGCCAGCTGTTCGCACTGCAGCGCTCGGCCGCGCTGGGGCTGACCCCGGACAATCCGTTCCCCGACGGCACGGTGAACCGCGTGGTCAAGGGTGTCACCATCCACCATGGCTGAGTTGATCGCCCATGCCTGCTACGGCATCGATATCGGCGGCACCAAGATCGAGCTGGTGGCGTGCGATGCGGCGATGCAGGTCACCTGGCGCCGCCGGGTGGCCACTCCGCAGGGTGACTACGATGGCTTTCTGCGGTCGGTGGTGGCGCTGGTCGCCGACGCCGATGCCGCACTGGGCCGCAACGATGCGGCCATCGGCATCGCGCTGCCCGGCGTGCGTGACCGCCGCACGGGCCGCCAGCTGAGTGCCAACGTGCCGGCGCTGACCGGCCACAGCGTGGCGGCCGATCTGCAGGCACGCCTGCAGCGTCCGCTCCACTTCGGCAACGACCTGCAGTGCTTCGCCTTGTCCGAAGCGCATGGCGGCGCAGCCGACGGCTACCCCAGCATGTTCGGCGCGATCCTCGGCACCGGCGCCGGTGGCGGCTTCTGCCTGCAGGGTCGCCTGCTGTCCGGCTTCAACGGCCTGGCCGGGGAATGGGGCCACTGGAGCGTGCCGGGCCACCTGCTGCAGCGTCACGGCCTGCCGTTGATCGACTGCGCATGCGGCCTGCAGGGCTGCGTGGAGCGCTATGTGTCCGGCAGCGGTCTGGCGATGATCGAACGCCACCTGGGCGGTGCGGCCGTCGATGCCAGTGCGGTGATCGCGATGGCCGAAGGCGGCGATGCGCGCGCACGCAGCGCGCTGGACATCCACCGCGACCTGCTCGGCCACAGCCTCGCTGCGCTGGTGCTGGCCCTGGACCCGCATGTGATCGTGCTCGGCGGCGGCCTCTCGCAGTACACCCCGCTGTACCAGCAGCTGCCGGCGGCAATCGCTGCCCATCTGTTCAACGGCGTGCAGGTGCCGCCGATCGTGCCCCCGCGCTTCGGCGATGCCGGTGGCGCGCGCGGTGCCGCGCTGCTTGCCTGCCAACCCTCGTTTTCCTGATTGTCCGGAGCATGACCATGTCCCCGTTGCAGACCCTGCTTGCCTCCCACCGCGCCGGCCACAATGTGGGCCTGTACAGCGTCTGCTGCAGCAACGAACAGGTGCTGCGCGCGGCCATGCACGTGGCACTGGCACACGACACGGTGCTGCTGGTCGAAGCCACCTCCAACCAGGTCGACCAGTTCGGCGGCTACACCGGCATGACCCCGCCGCAGTACCGCGACTATGTCGGCACGCTTGCAGATGAGGAAGGGTTTCCGCGCACGCGGCTGATCCTGGGCGGCGACCACCTCGGTCCGAACGCCTGGCAGAAGCGCCCCGCCGCCGAAGCGATGGCCCACGCGCGCGTGCTGATCGAAGCCTACGTGGCCGCCGGCTTCCACAAGATCCATCTGGACTGCAGCATGTCCTGCGCCGACGATCCGGTGCCGCTGCCTGATGCCACCGTGGCCGCGCGTTCGTCGGAACTGGCGACGATCGCCGAGCGCACGGCTGCCCGGCTCGGCCTGCCGGCGCCGGTGTACGTGATCGGCACCGAAGTGCCCGTTCCCGGCGGCGAAGCCTCGCTGGCCGGCGGCCTGCAGGTGACCACACCGGCAGCCGCCGCGCAGACCCTGGCCATCCACCAGCAGGCATTCGATACCCCCGAACTGCGCGATGCCTGGCAGCGCGTGATCGCGATGGTGGTGCAGCCGGGCGTTGACTTCGATCACAGCAGCGTGCACGAGTACGACCCGGTCGCCGCCAATGCGCTGGCCGACTTCCTCGAGCAGCAGCCGCGCATCGTGTTCGAGGCGCACTCCACCGACTACCAGCGCGAAAGCGGACTGCATGCGCTGGTCCGCGATCATTTCGCGATCCTCAAGGTCGGCCCCGCCGCCACCTTCGCCTATCGTGAGGCGCTGTTCGCGTTGGCAGCGATCGAACAGGCGCTGCTGCCGGCTGCGCAGTGCTCGCGCCTGCCACAGGTGCTGGAGGAGGTGATGGTGGCGCAGCCGAAGTACTGGCAACCCTACTACCAGGGTGACCAGGCGACACTGCGCCTGTTGCGCAGTTATTCCTTCAGTGACCGCTGCCGCTACTACTGGGGCGAGCCGGCACTGCTGCGCGCCGTGCAGACGCTGTTCTCCAACCTGGAGCAGCACACGCCACCGTTGGTGCTGCTGAGCCAGTACCTGCCGGAGCAGTACCGCGCCGTGCGTGACGGCCGCCTGGCCAACACGCCGACGGCCCTGGTGCAGCACCGCATCGGCCAGTGCCTGGGCGAGTATGCCCGCGCCTGCAGTGCCAACCAGGCAGGCAAGCGCGGTCAGGACACACGATCCGCTGCCGGCATTGCTGCGAACGGCTAATCTCTACCCCTCACAGCAGACCCGAGACTCCGCCATGCGCAACACTCGCTCCCGCCGGCAACAGATCCTGCAGCTGCTGATCGAGCACGGCTCGGTGCAGGTGGCCGATCTGGTCGAGCGCTTCGGCGTGTCCGCGGTGACGATCCGCGCCGACCTGACCCACTTCGAGTCGCAGGGCCTGGCCAACCGCACCCACGGTGGCGCCAATCTGGTGCGCACGCCTCCGCAGGAGCAGGACATCCATGAAAAGGATGCGCTGAATCTGCCCCTGAAGGAGTCCATCGGCGCCTGCGCGGCGAACCTGGTGCAGGCCGGTGACAACATCATCATCGACTCCGGTTCGACCACCATGACGCTGGCCCGCCATCTGCGTGGCCGCCGCGATGTGACGGTGATGACCAATGGCCTGAACATCGCGTGGGAACTGGCCAATGCTGCCGGCATCAATGTGCTGCTGACGGGCGGGCTGCTGCGTCAGCAGTCGTTGTCGCTGCAGGGCAGCCAGGCCGAAGCCAGCCTCAACTCCTACAGCTTCGACACCCTGTTCCTGGGCGTGGACGGATTGGACCTGCAGTTCGGCCTGACCACCCACGATGAGGCGGAAGCGCGCCTCAACCACCGCATGGTCGAGCGCGCGCGGCGCATCGTCGTGCTGACCGACGCCTCCAAGTTCGGCCGTGTCAGCCTGCATCGCATCGCCCGCCTGGATCAGATCCATACCGTCATCACCGACGCCGGCATCGACGACGCAACCCGCGAGGGCCTGCAGCGGCTGGGCATCGAAGTGATCATCGCCGAGCCGCCCGCATGACCGACACCCGTTCCCTGCATGGCCGCATCCTCACCCCGCTGGGGTGGCGACGTGGCCATGTCCACTTCGACTCGCATGTGCGCCAGCTGCAGGTGGACGACCACAGCGGCGGTGATGACCCGCAGCTGCAGGTGATCCTTCCCGGTTTCATCGATCTGCATGTGCACGGCGCTGCCGGTGTAGACCTGATGCAGGGCGGCGACGTCGCCCGCACCATCGCCCGCACCCACCTGCGCTTTGGTACCACCACCCTGCTGGCGACCACCATGACCGCCGGCCTGGACGAGATCGAGTACGCCCTGCAGGGCGTGGCCGCCACCATGGCAGCACCGGACGACGAGGCCGCATGCATCGCCGGCGTGCATCTGGAAGGGCCGTTCATCAGCCCTCAGCGCCTGGGCGCACAGCCCAACCGTACGATCGAGGCGACGCTGGCACTGGTGCAGCAGCTGCATGCGCTGGCACCGATCCGGGTGATGACGCTGGCGCCGGAGATCGGCGAACACACGGCGCTGATTCCTGCGCTTTCGGCGATGGGCATCCGTGTGCAGCTCGGCCACAGCGCGGGTACTTACGAAGAAGGTGTAGCCGCTCTGCAGGCGGGTGCATCCGGCTTCACCCATCTGTTCAACGGCATGACCGGCGTCGATCACTATCGCCCGGGCATCGCGGCGGCGGCGCTCGCCCATGCACGTTACGCCGAGATCATTCCCGACCTGCAGCACATCCATCCCGGCGTGATCCGCCTGGCCGCGCGCGCGATTCCGCGCCTGTACGCGGTGACCGACGCTACGGCCGCCACCGGCATGCCGGATGGCGAGTACGCGCTGGGCGAACAGCGCGTGCACAAGTGTGGCGGTTGCGTGCGGCTGGCGACCGGTTCGCTGGCCGGCAGCGCGCTGACCATGGACCAGGCACTGCGCAACCTGGTGCGTGTCGGCCTGGATCTGGCCGACGCCTCGCATCGCGTTTCCACGTTCCCGGCCGACTACCTGGGCCTGGGCGATCGCGGTCGCATCGCGCCCGACGCCCGCGCCGATCTGGTGGTGCTGGACGCTGGGCTGCGCCTGCAGCAGGTGGTGGTGGGTGGCCGGGTGGTCGAGCTGCACTGAGCAACGTCCCTGCCGTAGAGCCACGCATGGCGCGGCGCCACAGAACGCAATCTGCGAAGAACCGCCGCCGGGCAGGGCCCGGCACTACCACAGGAACTGCCGATGACTGCAAGCACCGCTCCGCGCTGGCCCGTACGCTATCTGCTCTTCATCGGCGGCCTCGGCGGCCTGCTGTACGGCATCGATATCGGCATCATTGCCGGTGCCCTGCCCTATCTGGAAGCGACCGCCAGCCAGGCCTGGCAGCTCAGCAGCCAGCAGCTGGGATTCGTCGTTGCAGCCGTTCTGCTGGGCAGTGTGCTGTCCTCACTGTTTGCCGGCATGGTGGCCGACCTGATCGGACGCCGCGGCGCGATGCTGCTGGCTGGCGTTCTGTTCACCGCCTCCATTCCCATCATGGCGCTCGCTTCGGGCTACACGCCGCTGCTGCTGGGCCGACTGCTGCAGGGCATCAGCGGCGGCCTGATCGGAGTGGTGGTACCCCTGTACCTGGCCGAGGTGCTCAGTCCGGAGCGGCGTGGCCGGGGTGCAGCGATGTTCCAGCTGCTGCTGACCATCGGACTCGTGCTGGCGGCGCTGATCGGCCTGTACCACGCCCAGGCCGTGGATGCCGCTGCCGAAACCGTGCGCTCGCTGCCGCTGGCACAGCAGGCGCAGGAACTGTTCGCCGTGAAGGACCATGCGTGGCGGACCATCTTCTGGAGCTGCCTGACGCCGGGCCTGGTGTTCTGTGCCGGCATTTTCTGGCTGTCGGAGTCGCCGCGCTGGCTGGTCCGCCGTGGTCGGGTGGACGACGCCCGTCGCAGCCTGCTGCGGGTGCTGCCGGCCGCCGAGGTCGAGCCCACGCTCGCGCGCATCCAGGCACCGGAATCCAGTGGCACGAACGGCAGGCGTGATCCGCTGCTCAGCCGCCGCTACGTGGTGCCGTTCGTGCTGGCCTGCGTGGTCCTGGCCTGCACCCAGGCCACCGGCATCAACTCGGTGCTCGCCTATGCGGTGAACATCCTCAACCAGGCGGGCCTGTCCGGTTCGGTGGCCAATGGCGCCGACGTGGCGATCAAGCTGCTCAATGCGGTGATGACCGTGGTCGCGCTGCTGCTGGTCGATCGCAAGGGCCGCAAGTTCCTGCTGATGCTCGGCAGCGGCGGTATCTGCGTGGCGCTGCTGGCCGCCGCCACCCTGTTTTTCCAGGCCGAACGCGGCCGCGCCGATGTGCAGCCGCAGCTGCAGGCCGCAGCCAGCGGCGATGGCCTGCATCTGGTACTGGACGAGGCACAGTGGCAACGCCTCACTGACGGCATCGACAGCGAAGGCCGTCCGATGCAGCTGACCGTGTCCTACGCCTATGGCGATTTTACCAACGTGCGCGCACTTCGCAGTGACAACCTGATCGATCGCGGGCTGCGCATCGACCGTGCCGGCACCGTGCAGCCGGACAGCGTCATCGGCGCCTTCTTCCGCACCCTGCACCTGAATCCGTTCGCAGACCCGGCCGGCGCAGCGCACGCACCGCTGCGCATCGAGCAGGCGCGGATCGGACCGGTGCCAACGCCGGCCCACGGCTGGGCGGTGGCCGCCTGCATCCTCGTGTTCGTTGCCTTCTTCGCGGTGGGCCCTGGCGTCTGCGTATGGCTGGCACTGTCCGAGCTGATGCCCAACCGGATCCGCTCCAATGGCATGAGCATCGCGCTGCTGATCAATCAGTTCGTGTCCACCACCATCGCCGCGATCTTCCTGCCGACCGTGGGCCACTATGGCTACGCCAGCATGTTCCTGTTCTGGGCGGCATGCACATTCGTGTTCTTCCTGGTGGCTGCGTTCTGGCTGCCGGAAACCAAGGGCAGGTCGCTGGAGGAAATCGAGGCCAGATTCGCGACCAGGCAGCGCTGAGCAGGGTTCAGGGCGCCGGCACCCGCTGGCCGGTGATGTGCCATGCCAGTTCCTGCGCCTCGGCCACGCTGGGCAGGCCACTCAACATCATCGATTCGCCGAACGGGCCAGCCACCGTCGCCACCGTCAGCACGCGGCCATCCACGCTGAGGGCCGCCCGCTGGCCCACGAGTGCGGCCGTGCCATCGTGGATGCGCTGGTGTGCCTCCTTGCGATAGCGGATCTGCAGGCCAGGCTGCTGGCTCTGGTCCAGCACGTAACGCACATCGGCAATGTCGGCACTGCCGGCGATCGGCGGCTCGCGCAGCGCGAGTGTTTCACCCTGCCACTGCACCGGTGTGCCATTGCCGGCAGCATCGACTGCGCTCAGACGCACATCCACGCCCGGACGCGGCGGATGATCCCTGCCAGCCTGCGCATCCGCTGTGGCGCCGGGCATGCAACCGGCCAGGCCCAGCACCGCGACCAGCAGAAACGAACCCGCCGGCCTCACTTCAGCTTCCTCAGCTTGAATGCCACCAGCACCTGCAGCAGCCCATACAGCAGGCTGCCGATGCCGATCCACAGCGTGGTCACGGCCACGCCCGCGTAAGGATTGGCCGCAAACAACAGGCCCAGCACCACCGCCAGCACACCACTGAGTATCAGCAACCACTCGCCCTGGATCTGCCTGCGCACGCGGATTGCGTACACGATGCGATAGATGCCGGCCACCAGCAGCCACGCCGCCAGGAACAGCACCAGCACACTGGCGGTGGCGAGCGGATTGATCACCGCCAGAATGCCGAAACCGAGCGAGGCGATGGCATACAGCGCCAGCCAGCCACGCGAGGCACCGCTGCCACCGCTGATCAGCGCGAACAGGCTGATGACACCTTCGATGATGGCCATCACGCCCAGCGTCCAGGCCAGGGCCGTCGCCGCCGACAGCGGCCAGCCGATCGCGATGATGCCGAAGCCGAGTGCGACCAGGCCATACAGCAGCAGGATCCACCAGCTGCGACCGACCGCCGACAACAGGGGAGAAAAGGGGGAATTCATGACCACTCCTTCGATCCGGAATCGGCTTCATCCTAGCCCTTGGCGATGAAGAGGGCGATCACGGAACCCGTGCGCAGACCCACACGCGCACCTCTGCGGCACCCACGCAGCGTAGTGTCTCGGCGATTTCCATCACGGTGCTGCCGGTGGTCATCACATCATCGACCACGGTCAGCCGCGGCGGCACCGGCGCATGTGCATCGAAGGCGTCGAACAGGTTGTCCCTGCGCTGTTCGGCCGTGCGTTCGGACTGTGGTGCCGTATGCCGGCGACGGTACAGGCCCTGCCAGACCGGCATCGGCAGCAACCGGCATAGTTCGGCGGCCTGGTTGTAACCACGCTGGCGCAGGCGCCGATCATGCAATGGCACCGGCACCAGCGGCGCGCACGACCAGGGCGGCGGCGCGCGTTGCATCAGCTGCGCGAGCAGGCGTCCGGCCGCCAGGTCCTGATGGAACTTGTAGCGCACCAGCAGCTGGTCCACCGGCGGCAGGTACAGCAGGCTCGCGTGCGTGGCCAGCTGCGGTGGTGCCTCCTCGCGGCAGCTGCCGCAGACGATCAGGGCCGCATCCGGCAGCGGCAGCGCGCAGCGCAGGCAGGCGCGACCCGACCACGGCAGTCCGGCGTAGCAGGCCGGACAGAGATCCAGCTCGTCGTGACCCGGGTCATTGCAGACCAGGCAGCGTAGTGGAATCAGCAGGCGCAGCAGCCGTTGCAACGGGGGCCCGGCGACGATGCGGTGGACGATGCGCATGCCGCAGGCTCGCGCATGGCAGGCAGCGACGCCATCGGCGGACGGACCAGACATGGGTCGGTGAAATGCCCGTCATCGTGTGCCGACGGGCATGACCCACCATGCCCCTACTGCATGGCCTGCCAGGGTGGCTGCCGGTCGCCTCTCCCTGGCAGCATCTGCCGGGCACGTACGCGGATCACCTACTTTCGACCGGGATCGACGGACGTGGCATCGGCCGATGGGCCTGGCACCATCAGCAGCTCGGCCAGGCCACGATAGATCGGCACCCGGCACACCAGACCGGATACCCCGCGGGCAATCAGTACCGTGGCCAGAATCGGCAGCAGCAGGTCACCGCTGTCCGTCAGTTCCAGCGAGATGACGGCGGAGGTCAGTGGGGCCTGGGTGACGCCGGTCAGATACGCACACATGCCGAGCAGCACGAACGCGCGTGGATCCACGCCGGGCATCAGCACGGCCAGGTTGTGGCCCAACCCGGCACCGACCGCGAGCGCAGGCGAGAACAGGCCCCCGGGGATACCGGCCACATAGGAGGCCAGGTTGGCCAGCAGCTTCATCAGCCCGAACTCATGACCCACCAGCGCGTGACCCTGCACCAGACTGCGTGCCTGTTCGTAGCCGGTGCCGAACGCACCTTCACCAAACAGCATCGCCAGCGCCACCACCACCAGGCCGCAGCCGGCGGCCAACAGCACGGGATGGCGCTGGCGCAGTTGCCCCAGCCAGCGCGGACGGCCTGCCGCGCTCGCCAGTACGGCGCGCGCGAACAGTCCTCCCAGCAATCCCGCCACCACACCGCACAGCAGGATCGCCAGCCAGCCCTGGCCCAGCGGAAGCCGCGCCGAAACATGGCCGAAGTAGGTGTAGTTGCCCAGCAGACCCAGCGATACCACACCACCGACGATCACCGCCGTCAGCAGCGTGCCCGAGAAGCGGTGCTCGAAGCGGCCGCTGAGTTCCTCGATGGCGAACACGATGCCTGCCAACGGGGTATTGAAGGCTGCCGCGATGCCTGCGGCGCCGCCCGCCAGCAGGAAGTGCGACAGCTCACGCGGGTCCTTGAAACCAAACCAACGACCGAACAGGTACATCAGGCTTGCACCCACGTGCACGGTCGGACCTTCGCGGCCGACCGAAGCACCGCCCAACAACGACAGTGACGTCAGCAGCAGCTTGCCGGCCGATACCGCCGGTGAAAGATTCGTCGCGCGGAACGAGGCATCCGGCTTGTCCAGCGCAGCGATGACCTGGGGAATGCCGCTGCCGCGGGTAGGCTTCAGTACACCGCTGGTCAGCCATGCCAGCAGCGCGAAGATGCCTGGCGTGAGCAGCAGCGCCCACCACGGCGAATGGGTGGTGATGCGCTGGAACAGATGGAATGCCGCGTCGCTGGCCTTGGCGAACAGGATGGCCACCAGCGCCACGGCTACGGCACCGCCCCAGAGTGCGGCGCGGCGGCGCCAGGCCTCACTGAGTACCAGCGCGCTGATGCGGCCGCGAAGTCGATGGAGATCGGTCATGGGACAGAGTCTGCGCGCCAGCGCTTCCGTAGGGCAGTGGCTACTGTGGCCGGCTGCCTTGCACGAAACGGTGAAACGCGGTCCATCCGCTCCAGTCTGATCAGAGGGTCGCAATGTAAACTAGAAATCAATGTAATTGGTTGACAGAAGCATCAGCGCTACCCACACTGCCGCCCTCGCTCCACTCGTACCCAGGGTCCTGCCATGGCCGCCGCCATCCGCCACGACTGGCAACACGATGAACTGCAGGCGCTGTTCGAACTCCCCCTCCCCGACCTGTTGTTCCGCGCCGCTGCGGTCCATCGCGAGCACTTCGACCCCGCCCGGGTGCAGGTCTCCACGCTGCTGTCGGTGAAGACCGGCGGCTGCCCGGAGGACTGCGCGTATTGTCCGCAGGCCCAGCGCTACAGCACCGGCGTCAACGCACAGAAGCTGATGGACACCGAAGCGGTGCTGGCCAAGGCGCGCCAGGCCAAGGCTGCCGGTGCGTCACGCTTCTGCATGGGCGCGGCCTGGCGGTCGCCAAAGGATCGCGACATCCCGAAAGTGGCGGCGATGATCGCAGGGGTGAAGGCACTGGGCCTGGAAACCTGCGCCACGCTGGGCATGCTCAGTGGCGACCAGGCACGGGCACTGAAGGACGCCGGCCTGGACTACTACAACCACAATCTCGATACCGCGCCGGACTACTACGACTCGATCATCCAGACCCGCCAGTACCAGGACCGCCTGGACACGCTGGAACACGTGCGGGATGCAGGCCTGAAGACCTGCTGCGGCGGCATCGTCGGCATGGGCGAGACGCGGGCGCAGCGCGTGGGCCTGCTGCTGGCCCTGGCCACGCTGCCGGCCCATCCGGATTCGGTGCCGATCAACAGACTGGTGCAGGTGGCCGGTACGCCGCTGCACGGCAGTGCCGAACTGGACCCGTTCGAGTTCGTGCGCATGATCGCGGTGGCACGCATTGCCATGCCGCGTTCGATGGTGCGCCTGTCGGCCGGCCGCGAGGCGATGAGCGACGAACTGCAGGCGCTGTGCTTCCTGGCCGGCGCCAACTCCATCTTCTATGGCGACAGGCTGCTGACCACCGGCAACCCGGAAAGCGAACGCGATCTGGCATTGTTCGCGCGGCTGGGCCTGCAGCCGATGGCGGTGCAGGTGGACGCCGAGGGCCACGACCACGGCGGTACCGTGCATGCCGATATCGGCAGCGATGCACCCGGCTGCGGCTGCGCTCACGCAGCCTGAGACGGGGCCCGAGCAGGCGTCGCGGCAACGCGCTACCCTAGCCGCCCCGTCGCCGCCTCCCGCCGCCATGGCCCGCCCCGACCTCACCGCCCGCATCCAGGACCAGCGCGCGCTGCGCGATGCCCAAGGTCGTCGCCGCCCACGGCGCACGGTCAGCCGTCGCGATGGCGTCTGCCTGGAAGTGGAAGGCCGCTGGCTGACCGGCTTCTGCAGCAACGACTATCTGGGCCTGGCCCAGCAGTTCAGCGTGGTCAATGCATTGCAGGACGCGGCCGCCCGCGAAGGCGCCGGGGCCGGCGCATCGCACCTGGTCTGCGGCCACCACGCGATGCACGATGCTCTGGAACGCGAAATGGCCGAGTGGCTGGGCTACCCGCGCGCACTGCTGTTCGGCAGCGGTTTTGCCGCCAACCTGGCGGTGCAGCAGGCGCTGCTGAGCGAAGAGAACGACGTCTGCGTGCAGGACAAGCTCAATCACGCCAGTCTGCTCGATGCCACGCGGCTGGCCGGTGCGCGTCTGCGCCGCTACCCGCACCTGGATGCGGAAGGGGCCATGCGCCAGCTCAGGCACGCAGCCGATGGCGCAGCGATGCTGGCCACCGATGGTGTCTTCAGCATGGACGGCGACGTCGCGCCGCTGCGCGCACTGTCACTGGTCGCGCGCCTGCAGCAGGCACTGTTCTATGTGGACGATGCACATGGTGTTGGCGTGGTCGGCGATGGCCGGGGCACGGTGGCGGCCGCCGGTCTGGGCGTGAACGACGTGCCGTTGCAACTGGTCACCCTGGGCAAGGCGCTGGGCAGTGCCGGCGCGGTGGTGCTGGGCCGCGAAGACCTGATCGAGCATCTGGCCGAGACCGCCCGCCCCTACATCTACACCACCGCGATGCCGCCGGCGCTGGCGGCGGCGGCACTGGAAGCAGTGCGCCTGGCACGCCGCGACAACTGGCGCCGCACCAAGCTGGTCGACCTGATCGCACTGTTCCGCGGCGAAGCGCGCCGCCACGGGCTGGACCTGATGGCATCGGAGACACCGATCCAGCCCCTGCTGTGCGGCGATGACCACACCGCACTGGCGCTGTCCAAGGCGCTGGAGCAGGCGGGATGGCTGGTCGGAGCGATTCGCCCGCCGACCGTTCCAGAGGGCAAGGCGCGCCTGCGCGTCACCCTCTCTGCCCTGCACACGGCAGACCAGGTGCGGGGGCTGGTCGAGGCCATCGCCAGCGCGCGTGATCGCCTCTCGGTCACGCCGCGCGAGGCCGCGCCACCGCCGTTGCCGGCCCTGGCTTGAGGTTCGGCTGGTTCCCGCATGCATATCGAAGTCGCCGGCCAGGGGCCGGACCTGGTACTGATCCACGGCTGGGCCCTGCAGGGCGGTGTGTTCGCGCCGCTGGTCCAGCGCCTGGCGCAGCAGTTCACCCTGCACCTGGTCGATCTTCCCGGACACGGCCACAGCCGCGAGGACGCTACGCCGTTGCGCCTGCCCTTCGTGGTCAACGCGATCGCCGCCGCCACGCCACCGGCGGTGTGGTGCGGGTGGTCGCTGGGCGGGCTGTTCGCACTGCATGCCGCGGCGACCCTGCCGAAAGTGCGGGGACTGGCGATGATCGCTGCCACGCCCCGCTTCGTGCGCGGCGACGACTGGCCGCATGCGGTGGAGCCGGCCGTGTTCGAGCAGTTCGGCCGTGAGCTGGCCGGCGATTTCGGTGGCACGCTGGAACGATTCCTGGCCCTGGATGTAATGGGTTCGGCGCACGCCCGCGAGGAACTGCGCACCCTGCGCCAGCGCCTGGTGGAACGCGGTGCACCGACCGCACGCGCCCTGCGGGAGGGTCTGCAGCTGCTGGAAAGCACCGACCTGCGCGGCGCCCTGCCGGCACTGGGCAAGCCCAGCCTGTGGATCGCCGGTCAACGCGACAGGCTGGTGCCACCGGCCGCCATACAGGCTGCAGCGGCGCTCGCGCCCGGCGGACAGGCGCTGACCATCGCTCACGGCGGCCACGCCCCCTTCCTCGGCCACGCCGACGAAGTGGCCGCCGTCCTGCAACGCTTCGTTGCCGGCCTGACACCGGCGGATGACGGACAATGACGTTCCTTCGAACTGCGCAGGGCTGACGCATGGATCTGGGTATCAAGGGCCGCTGGGCCCTGGTCTGCGGTGCAAGCAAGGGGCTGGGCCTGGGATGCGCGCGCGCCCTGGCGCGCGAAGGCGTGAACGTGGTGATCGTTGCGCGCGGCGAGGCAGCCCTGCAGGCCGCCGCCGAGCATCTGCGCGCACTGCCCGGCGCCGGCGAGGTGCACGCGGTCGCTGCCGACGTCAGCACAGAAGCCGGACGTGCCGCTGCGTTGGCCGCCTGCCCGCAGGTGGACATCCTGGTCAACAACGCGGGCGGGCCGCCGCCGGGCGATTTCCGCAGCTTCGAGCGTGACGACTGGATCGCTGCACTGGACGCCAACATGCTGGCCCCGATCGCGCTGATCCGCGCCACCGTGGACGCGATGATCGAACGCGGCTTCGGCCGTATCGTCAACATCACCTCGTCGGCGGTGAAGGCGCCGATCGATACCCTGGCGTTGTCCAACGGCGCGCGCAGTGGCTTGACCGGCTTCGTCGCCGGTCTGTCGCGGCGCACGGTCGCCCACAACGTCACCCTCAACAATCTGCTGCCTGGCCAGTTCGACACCGATCGCCTGCGCGCCAACTTCGCCCACAGCGCGGGCAAGGATGGCGATGCCGGAGAGATCGCCGAGCGCCGCCGCCAGCAGATCCCCGCCGGCCGCTTCGGCACCGCCGACGAATTCGGCGCGTCCTGCGCTTTCCTGTGCAGCGCACAGGCCGGCTACATCACCGGGCAGAACCTGCTGATCGATGGCGGCGCCTACCCCGGTACGTTCTGAGAGATCCTGCAATGCCGTCCCACTTCGATCCCCGCCATGTGCGCCGTGCGTTCTCCCGCGCCGCCAGCAGCTACGACGCCGCCGCTGCCCTGCAGCGCGAAGTGCAGTCACGGCTGGTGGAATCGCTGGACTACCTGGAGGCACGCAGGCCCGAGGTGGTGCTGGACATCGGTGCCGGTACCGGCCATGCCAGCGCACTGATGAAGAAGCGCTGGCCGAAGGCCCAGGTGATCGCGCTGGATATCGCCCTGCCGATGCTCGATCAGGCCAGGCGCCAGGCCGGGTGGTGGAAGCCCTTCCAGCGCCTGTGCGCCGATGCGGCGGCGTTGCCGCTGGCCGACAACAGTGTGGATGTGATCTTCAGCAATCTCTGCCTGCAATGGGTGGACGATCTGCCTGCAGTGTTCGCCGGCTTCCGCCGCGTGCTCAAGCCCGGCGGCCTGCTGTTGTGCTCGACTTTCGGGCCGGAAACCCTGATCGAGCTCAACGAAGCGTTCGCTGCTGCCGATGATCGCCCGCACGTCAGCCGTTTCGCGCAGATCGCACAGTTCGGCGACGCGCTGATGATGGCCGGCTTCCGCGACCCCGTGCTGGACCGCGACCTGTTCACCCTGACCTACGAGGATCTGCCCGCCTTGATGCGCGAACTGCGGGCGATGGGCGCGACCAATGCGCGGGTGGACCGTCGGCATACGCTGACCGGCCGCGGGCGCTTCGCCGCTGCGGCGGCCGCCTACGAGCCGATGCGCCGTGCCGATGGCACGCTGCCCAGCAGTTGGGAAGTGATCTATGCCCATGCCTGGGCACCGGACCCGGGCGCGCCGATCCGCGAAGGCGGCCACGACGTGGCCTCGGTACCGGTGTCGGCCATTCCGATCCGCCGCAAGCAGACCTGATCGATCGATCACGGGTGATGCGCCGACCAAGGTCGGCACCCACCCAAGGCAGGCGGCAGCCGCTCAGGTATTGGCCGGCGAACTCAGCGGTGGCCGCACCAGATCGCGATGGAAGAAATAGATTTCCTGCAGCAGGAAACGCCAGCTGGTGTGGAAGCTGCGGAAGCGGGTGCTCGGCGTCGATGACGCCAGCGCATCGATGCCCAGCGCCCGGCTCAGGCGCAGCGCGCGTGCCATGTGCAGCGGATCGCTGACGATGATCACCCGGTGCAGGTTGCGCTGGTCCATCAGCCGCTTGGCCTCGATCAGATTCTGCACGGTGTTGCGCGAGGCGGTTTCAATCAGGATCGCGTCGTCCGGAACGCCGTGCTTGAGCGCATAGCGCCGCGCCACCTGCGATTCGGAGAAGCGGGCACCGCTGCCGCCATATCCTCCGGTGAAGATCAGCAGCGGTGCATACCGGGCCTCGTACAGGTCCAGGCCATGACGGATGCGCTCCTCGAAGACCGGCGACGGCTTGGCGTCATAGGCGGCCGCACCGAGCACGATGATCGCATCGGCCTGGGCGGCCTGATCGCGCTCTCCCACCCAGACGATCCATGCGGTCACGCCCAGCAGCCAGATCACCAGCAGCACGAACAGCCGCCACGCCCAACCGAACAGGCCGGTACGCTCGCGGTGCCGGCCGCGGCTCAAGGCATGCCCCAGCGCAGGGCGGGAAGATCGACGTTGCCACCGGACAGCACCAGGCCCACCCGCTGCCCGGCAAACCGTTCCGGCTGGGACAGCACCGCCGCCAGCACCGTCGCCGAAGACGGTTCAACCACCTGCTTGAGCACCTCCCACAGCAGGCGCATCGCCGCCAGGGTGGCGGCGTCGTCGACCACGATGACCTCCGCCCCGGCAGCACGCAGCAGCGCGAAGTTGGGCGCACCGATCAGGGTGCGCAGGCCATCGCAGACGGTATCGGGGGTGAACGCGCCCTGCCGCTCGCCAGCGGCCAGCGAGCGGGCGGTATCGTCGGCACCAGCCGGTTCGGCCAGCACCAGCCGGGTCTGCGGGCCGGCCAGCTGCAGCGCCAGCGCAGTACCGCTGGCCAGGCCACCACCGCCCACTGGCACCACTAGCACGTCGAACGGCCCGTCGCTGTGCAGCAGTTCCAGCGCAGCGGTGCCCTGCCCTGCCATCACCGCCGGATCGGCATACGGGTGCACCAGGGTTGCACCGGTGTCGGCCTGCACCCTGGCGCAGGTGGCCTCACGCTCGGCAATGGTCGGCGCGCAACGCCAGAGCGTGGCTCCATGGCGCGCGATGTTGGCCAGCTTGGCGGCGACAGCGCCCTCGGGCACCACCACATGGCAGGGAATGCCCCGCGTCCGTGCCGCCAGCGCCAGGGCCGCGCCATGATTTCCCGATGAATGGGTGACCACACCTCGTGCGGCGCGCTCGTCCGACAGCGACCAGACGGCGTTGCAGGCGCCCCGGAACTTGAACGCGCCGCCCCGCTGCAGGTGCTCGGCCTTGAAGGCCAGGCGTGCGCCGGCAAGCGTGTCGAGGGTGCGCGAGCGCAGCACCGGCGTCACACTTGCGTGCGGCGCGATCCTCGCGGCGGCAGCCAGGACATCTTCGGCACGGGGCAACAGTGAATCGCTCATGACGCAAGATTAACGTATGCCCTCGTGCTGGCGACCCCGGCACGGGTCATGCCAGCATGCAGGCCTTCGCCGCCATTCATCCTGGGTGGTGGAATTAAGGGCCGATTCAATGCCCACGCCCGAAGCTGACTGCACACCCGTTCTGGGGGGACCCACATGAAAACGCGCCTGATGCTTGCCGGTGGCCTGTTGCTGGCCCTGACCGGCTGCACCACCTACGACTATGTCGGCGGTGGCCGCAGCGGCAGCTACTACCACGGTGCGCCGTCGGTGGAGTACCGCTACCCCGCCGGCTATCCCTACAACTACGGCCCGTACTACGGAGGCTATGGCGGCTATTACGGCGGCTATGGCTACCCGTATTACTCGCGTCCGATCTATCGTCCACCGCACAATCACCGCCCGCCACCGCGCCCGCCGGGCAATGGCGAGAACCGTCCGCCGCGTCCGCCGCGCGAGAACAATGGTGGTTCACCGTGGCGGAACATGGACTCGATGCGACGCCCGCCGCAGCCGAGCGTGCAGCGCCCGGCACCGAGTGCGCCCAGGATGAACGGTTCCCCCTGGCGCAACATGGATCGTGCGACGCAGCGCACACTTGAGCGCTGAACCGTCTTGCATTTCACACGGTCCAAGCGGCAATCTAAAGCGGTTGTGACGGCCCGCGTCACAAAGTGACAAGAAGCGGTATGGGCCGTCGCGGAAAGCTCTACGTCGATATCCGACAGGAACATCTGGATCCCCCCTGTTCCGGCCCTGTCGGATGTCGGCACCTCTGAAGGCAGACGGCCCCGCAATGCGGGGCCGTCTGTTTTTGCGGATGCCTTCCGCGAAGAAAAACAGGGCCGGACAGTCCCCCGACTGCCGGCCCTCTGCTCCCCCATCGTGCGCCTGTACCGGCCCCTGTTCCAATTCCGGTCACGGGCGCCTTCGGCGCCAGCCACGATGGGTGCTATTGGGTTATCTGCAAAAATCCTGCCAACTTTAGGGTCAATTTCGTCCGGCCCTGGCTTCTCCGGGCGTCGCCCTGCCGAATGGCGCTAAAATCGCCACCCCGGCACCGCCTCCGGCCGCGCCCGCCCCCATCGACTCCGCCCCCATGACCCACTCCTTCCATCGTTACGACGTCATCGTCATCGGCGGTGGCCACGCCGGCACCGAGGCCGCGCTGGCCGCGGCCCGCACCGGCGTGCGCACCCTCCTGCTGACCCACAACATCGAAACGGTGGGCGCGATGAGCTGCAATCCGGCCATCGGCGGTATCGGCAAGGGCCATCTGGTCAAGGAGATCGACGCCCTTGGCGGGGCGATGGCGCATGCCGCCGACCGCGCCGGCATCCAGTGGCGCACGCTCAATGCCTCCAAGGGTCCGGCGGTGCGCGCCACCCGCTGCCAGGCCGACCGCAACCTGTACCGCATGGCGATCCGCGCCCTCGTCGAGGGCCAGGCCAACCTGACCGTGTTCCAGGCGGCCGTCGATGATCTGGTCATCGAGGGCGACGCCGTGCGCGGCGTCATCACCCAGACCGGCCTGCGCTTCGATGCGGAGGCGGTGGTGCTGACCGCCGGCACCTTCCTGGCCGGCAAGATCCACGTCGGTCCGACCCAGTACGCCGCCGGCCGCATGGGCGATCCGCCGGCCACCACGCTGGCCGCACGCCTGCGCGAGCGCCCGTTCCAGGTCGACCGCCTGAAGACCGGCACGCCACCGCGCATCGACGGCCGCTCGCTGGATTACGGCGTGATGGACGAGCAGCCCGGTGACACGCCGCGGCCGGTGATGTCCTTCCTCGGCTCGGTGGACGAACATCCGCAGCAGGTCAGCTGCTGGATCACCCATACCACCGAGCAGACCCACCAGATCATCCGTGACGCCCTGCACCGCTCGCCGCTGTACAGCGGCCAGATCGAAGGCATCGGCCCGCGTTACTGCCCCTCCATCGAGGACAAGGTGGTGCGCTTCGCCGAAAAGGCCAGCCACCAGATCTTCGTCGAGCCTGAGGGGCTGGGCATCGTCGAGATCTATCCCAACGGCATCTCCACCTCGCTGCCGTTCGACGTGCAGCTGGAGATGGTGCGCAGCATCCGGGGCTTCCAGAACGCGCACATCACCCGCCCGGGCTACGCCATCGAGTACGACTTCTTCGATCCGCGCGGGTTGAAGGCTTCGCTGGAAACCAAGCTGGTCAACGGCCTGTTCTTCGCTGGCCAGATCAACGGCACCACCGGTTATGAAGAGGCGGCCGCGCAGGGCCTGCTGGCCGGCCTCAATGCGGCCCGCCAGGTGCGCGGCCTGGATGGCTGGTGCCCGCGCCGCGACGAAGCGTATCTGGGCGTGCTGGTGGATGATCTGATCACCCACGGCACCAACGAGCCGTACCGCATGTTCACCAGCCGCGCCGAGTACCGGCTGCAGCTGCGCGAGGACAACGCCGACCAGCGCCTGACTCCGGTTGGCCGCGACATGGGACTGGTCGATGATCGGCGCTGGATGGCGTTCGAGGCCAAGCAAGCTGCCGTAGCCGCCGAACGTGCGCGGCTGGGGGCGCTGTGGGCGACCCCGGCCAATGCCCTGGGCCGCGAAGTGCAGGACACGCTGGGGGTGACTGTCAGCCGCGAAACCAATGTGCTCGACCTGATCAAGCGCCCCGAGCTGGATTACGCGCAGCTGATGCAGGTGCCCTCGCTCGGCCCGGCAGTGGCCGATGGCAAGGTGGCCGAGCAGGTCGAGATCGGCGTGAAATACGCCGGCTACCTGGACCGCCAGCGCGACGAGATCGCGCGCCAGCAGCGGCACGAAGCCACGCCGATCGCTGAAGGCTTCGACTACGCCAGCGTGCGTGGCCTGTCGGCCGAAGTGCTGCAGAAGCTGGAACGTGTGCGTCCGCAGACCATTGGCCAGGCGCAGCGCATCCCCGGCATGACGCCGGCCGCGATCTCGCTGCTGCTGGTGCACCTGGAGCGTGCACGGCGCGGACGCGTGGCGTAACGCAGCATCGACGGTGGCGCCGGGCCATGCCCGGCGAGCGCAGCGGCCCGCGTATCATCGTCGCGATCGCCCTGATTTCCGGAGACACCGATGACCCCGCTGCGCCCTTTCCGCGACAAGATGCCGGTGCTCGGCGCACGCGTATACGTCGACCCGGCGTGTACCCTCATTGGTGACGTGGAGCTTGCCGACGATGTTTCGATCTGGCCGGGTACCGTCATCCGTGGCGACGTCAATTTCGTCCGCATCGGCGCCCGCACCAACGTGCAGGACGGCACCATCATCCACGTCAGCCATCACAGCCCGTACAACAAGGCCGGCCATCCGACCCTGATCGGCGAAGGCGTGACAGTCGGCCACGGCTGCATCATCCATGCCTGCAGCATCGGCGATTACAGCCTGATCGGAATGGGCGCCTGCATCCTCGATGGCGCGCGCGTGGAGCGCCACGGCTTCGTCGGTGCTGGTGCAGTGGTGGGTCCGGGCAAGGTGGTCGGCGAAGGCGAACTCTGGCTGGGCAATCCCGCCCGGCCGGCGCGCATGCTGAGCGACAGGGAGATCGAGTCGCTGCATTACTCGGCCGACCACTACGTCCGGCTGAAGGACGAATACCTGGGCTGAGGCCCTCGACTGCCGGCGCGCTCTGCTAAAGTCTGGGCCCGACCAGGAACTGTCGAGACCCCCATGCCTGTGGTTGCCAGCCGGAGAGGACTCCAGCGCCAACAACGAAGGCCGTCGCTCTGATGGCCGCACCGATGCTCGACACCTACCGCGAGGTGGTGACGCCGGAAGGCGTGCCGCTGCAGCTGCCGGCCGCCGGTCCGGTGCCACGTGCGCTGGCCTGGCTGGTCGATCTGGCCATTCGTTTCGCGATTCTTGCCGCGCTGTCGATCCCGCTGGCACTGTTGAAGGAATTCGGCACCGGCCTCTACCTGGCCCTGATGTTCCTGGTGTACTGGGCGTATCCGATCGTCTGCGAGGCGCTGTGGGGCCGCACCCCGGGCAAGCGCGCGCTGGGCCTGCGCGTGCTGGCCCGTGATGGCGCGCCGGTGGGCTGGATGGCGGCGATCACCCGCAACCTGCTGCGGACCGTCGACATGCTGCCGTTCGCCTACGCGCTGGGCCTGCTCAGCAGCCTGTTCGACGCGCACGGCCGCCGCCTGGGCGATCTGGTCGCCGGCACCGTGGTGGTGCACGCGCCGGCGCTGTACCTGCCGCCGCCGGCCACCATCGACAGCGTGCTGGCGCCGCCGCAGCCGCTGCGGCCGGAGGAACAGGCGGCGCTGCTGGCCTTCGCCGAGCGTGCCCCGCGGCTGGCACCGCTCCGCCAGCAGGAACTGGCCGCCATCGCCGAACCATTGACCGGCACCCATGGCCAGGTCGGCGTGCTGCGCCTGTATGCGATGGCCAACTGGTTGCTGGGACGGCGATGAAGCAGGAACAGTTCGTCGCCCGCCATCAGCAGGAATGGCTGGACCTGGAGCAGTGGCTGCTGATGCGTGCCGGCGCCTCCCGCCGTCGCCGCCGCCAGCCCGCGGCCACCACGCTGGACGACACTGCGTTTCCACAGCGTTACCGGCGGCTGTGCCAGCAGCTGGCACTGGCCCGTGAGCGGGGCTACAGCCCGCAGCTGGTGCAGCGCCTGCAACAGCTGATGCAGCAGGGCCACAGCGTGCTGTACCGGACGCCTCCCACGCGCTGGCGGCGCGCGCTTGAATTCCTGGTGGCCGATTTCCCGCTGCTGGTGCGCAGCCAGGCACGCAGCATGTGGGCCGCCCTGGCGATGTTCGCGCTGCCGGCGGTGGGCTGCTTCGTGCTGGTGCAGCTGTACCCGGACCTGATCCACCAGGTGATGGACAACCGCCAGATCGCCGAAATGGAACGCATGTACGACCCGGCTGCCGAACGCCTGGGCCGCGACAGCGGTACTGACTGGATGATGTTCGGCCACTACATCATGAACAACATCAGCATCGCCCTGCGCACTTTCGCCAGTGGCCTGCTGGCCGGGCTGGGCACGCTGCTGGTGCTGTTGTTCAACGGCGTCATCATCGGCGCGGTGGCCGGCCACCTGCAGCACATCGGCCATGGTGATCCCTTCTGGCGCTTCGTGGTCGGCCACGGTGCATTCGAGCTCACCGCCATCGTCATCGCAGGCGGCGCCGGTCTGCAGCTGGGCATGAAGCTCCTGGCGCCCGGACGCCGCAGCCGCCTGGACGCACTGGTCGAAGGTGGCCGCATCGGTGCCCGGCTGTGCCTGGGCGTGGCCTTCATGCTGCTGGTCGCGGCGTTCGTGGAGGCGTTCTGGTCGTCCATTGCCGAAGTGCCGGCGTGGGGCAAGTTCAGTGTGGCCGGGGTGCTGTGGGCCGGCGTGCTGCTGTGGTTGTGGCGTGGCGGACGCGGAGGCGGCGATGCGCATTGATCGCCTGGACGTCGTGCTGCGCGCACGCAGCGGCTGGGAAGCGATGGAGCTGGGCAGCGCGCTGACCCGCCGGCATGCGCGTGCGGTGTGGGGCAGCTGGCTGCTGGCCAGCGCACCACTGTTCGTGATCGCCAACGCACTGGGCTGGTGGCTGGACGCATTTGGCCTGGCCTGGCTGCTGATGTGGTGGTGCAAGCCCGTGTTCGAACGCGCGCCGCTGTATGTGCTGTCACGCGGTGTGTTCGGCGAGCCGGTCACCGCCCTGGCCGCCCTGCGGGCACAGCGGCAGTGGGGCAACCGTGGTTTCTGGGGCTACCTGGGCTGGCGTCGCTTCAGCGTGCTGCGCAGCCTGTGCCTGCCGGTCAACCTGCTGGAGGGCAACACCGCCGAACAGCGTGGCCCGCGCCGGCGCGCGGTCGCCGCCGGCGCGGCGGGTCCGGCGCTGGTGCTGACCGTAGCCTGCATGGTGTTCGAGGGCGTACTGGTCGCAGGCGCGATCGGCGCGGTGTTCATGTTCATCCCGTTCGAGCTGCTCTCCGATTCCTGGCGCGCGGCCTGGGACATGATCGGCAAGGACACGCCCGCCTGGGCGAAGCTGGGATTCAATCTGGCCTGCTGGCTGGCCTCCGTGCTGATCGGGCCGTTCTACGTCGGCGCCGGGTTCGGCCTGTACTTGAATCGACGTACGCAGATGGAAGCCTGGGACGTGGAGATCGCCCTGCGCCGGCTGCGCGAACGCCTGCTGCCGGTTGCCTCGTCGCTGGCGCTGCTGCTGTGCCTGGCACTGCCGCTCACCTCCATGCCGGTGCACGCGCAGGAGGGTGACGCATCGAGCAACCGCAAGAGCGACGCGCGCCGGGCACCGCAGATCAACCCCGGCGATACACCCGCCATGATCTTCGGCGACACCCCGGTGGATACCGCGGGCTTCCGCCAGGCCGTGAGCCGCGCCTACGAGGATCCATTGCAGCGCCCGACCCGCCAGGTCACGCAGTGGAAAGCGATCGAAGAGGCGGAAGAGAAAAAGGACGCACGCAAGGAACTGGAACGCGACGGCAGCAGCCAGAGCCAACGCACGTCGCGCAGCAGCAGCATCGCCTGGCTGGCGCGATTGGCCGAATGGGGCCTGTGGGGCCTGCTCGGTGCTCTCCTTCTGGTGCTGGTGCTGACTGCACGGTTGTGGCTGCCGTGGCTGCGCGGCTCGGGCCGCCGCCGGGCCGCAGCGGCGCCGCACGTGGTCGAGGAACAGGTCGAGCTGCCGGTGGTGCTGCCGCCGGACGTGGCGACCCAGGCTGGTCTGCTGTGGGACCAGGGCCGGCCGCGCCAGGCGCTGGCCCTGTTGTACCGGGCCAGCGTGCGCACGGTCAGCGAGCGTGCCGGCATCGCACTGCCTCCGGGCGCCACCGAATCGCAGTGCCTGCGTGCCTCGCGACGCATGCCCGACAGCGTCGACCGTGAACTGTTCGCGCGCATCGTGCGGATGTGGCAATACGCCGCCTACGGTGGTCACCTGCCCAGCCGCGGCGATTTCGATGCGCTGGCCACGACCCTGCGCCAGCAGTACGGGTGGCAGGCATGAACCCGCGCCTGTTCTGGTCACTGTTGCTGGGGACGCTGCTGCTGCTCGGCGTGCCACTGGCGATCCTGTTCATGCGTACCCATGAGCGGGTCACCGAAACGGTCACGCTGCCACCGCAGGGCGAGGCCCGTTACAACCCGCTGTACGTGCTCGGGCAGGCGCTGCGCGCCGATGGCATCGAGGTGCATGCGCGGCCGCGGCTGGACCTGCAGCAGATGGCGCTGGGGCCGCAGGACACGGTGGTGCTGCTGCAGGACAGCAGCGAGCTGCCGGCGCCGGCCGCCAGGGCGCTGTTGGCGTGGGTCGACGGCGGTGGCCATCTGCTGCTGCGCACGCCGCCGCCGGCCGAGGACGATGCCGGCAGTACGCAGGGGCCGCTGCTGGATGCACTCGGCGTGGACAGCCTTTACCAGCGCAGCGACTGCCAGCCCTTCCATGTCCAGGACGATCCCGGCCACGTGGAATTCTGCCAGGGCCGCCGCTTCACGCTAGGCTTCGCCGCCGAGGCGCGGACCGAACGCCGGTGGGGCAGCGGGCACGACCTGGTGTTCGCGCGCCTGCGTCACGGCCAGGGCCGGGTGAGCGTGCTGGCGGACATGGATTTCATGCGCAGCGAAGTGGAGTCGCAGGCCGCGCGGATGGCCGCAGCCAAGGGCCAGACCAGCGACGGCCTACACGACCGTTCCCACCGCGATCTGACCCGCTACCTGCTCGATCCCAATTACGGCAAGGGCGCCATGTGGCTGGTCTATGCCAGTCGTCCGCCGTCACTGTGGGTGCGCCTGTTCTACCAGGGCTGGCCGCTGTGGGTACCGCTGCTGATGGCACTGCTGGCCTGGCTGTGGGCGCGCTCGCAGCGGTTCGGCAGCCTGTTGCCATCGCCCGTGATCGAGCGCCGCTCGCTGCTGGAACATGTGCGCGCCAGCGGCGAACTACTGCTGCGCTTCGGCCAGGGCGTGCGCCTGTACCAGGCCGTGCATGCCCTGTTCGTGCATCGCCTGCGCCTGCGCGCGCCACTCGCTGCTGCGCTGGAAGGCGCGCCACGCGAACAGGCCATCGCCGAAATGCTGCAGTGGCCGCGCAGCCGCGTTGCCAGTGCCCTGACTCCGCCTCCGCCGCACGATTCCTCCGCCCTGCGCGAGCGCATCCGCTTGCTGCTCCAGATGAGATCCCTGCTATGACCGAAGTCCCCGAACGTCCGGCGGCCGCCAATGCCCGCCTGATCGAACGCGTCGACGCCATCCGCCAGGCCGTCGGCCACGCCTTCATCGGCCAGGCCGACGTGCTTGACCAGATCCTCGTTGCCCTTCTGGCTGGCGGCCATGTCCTGATCGAAGGCGTGCCCGGACTGGGCAAGACACTGCTGGTGCGCGCACTGGCGCAGGCACTGGAACTGGACTATGGCCGCGTGCAGTTCACGCCGGACCTGATGCCCAGCGATGTCAGCGGCCACGCCGTCTACGATCCGAAGAGCGAGAGCTTCAAGATCCGTCGCGGGCCGGTGTTCACCAACCTGCTGCTGGCCGACGAGATCAACCGGGCACCGGCCAAGACCCAGTCCGCACTGCTGGAAGTGATGCAGGAGGGCCAGGTGACCATCGAAGGCAAGGCGTTCACCCTGGCGCCCCCGTTCATGGCCCTGGCCACGCAGAACCCGCTGGAACAGGAAGGCACCTACCCGCTGCCGGAAGCGCAGCTGGATCGCTTCCTGTTGAAGGTGCTGATCGACTATCCGCAGCTGGAGGACGAGAAACGCATGGTCACGGACATCACCCGTGGCCGCGCCGCCAGCGATTTCGATCTGAGCCGGGTGCCGCGCGTACTGGGCGCCGGAGAACTGCTGCAGCTGCAGCAGGCCACGGCCGCGATCACCGTCGATGACGAGGTGATCGACTACGCCGTGCGCATCGTCGCCGCCACCCGGCAATGGCCCGGTATCGCCGTGGGCGCTGGACCGCGCGGCAGCATCGCACTGGTGCGTGCTGCGCGCGCGCAGGCCGTGCTGGCCGGTCGTGACTTCGTCACCCCCGATGACGTGCGCGACATCGCGCGTCCGGCGCTGCGCCACCGTATCGCGCTGGCACCGGAACTGCAGATCGAAGGCCAGGACGCCGACGATGTGCTGGGTGCGCTGCTGGCCAAGGTGGAAGCACCGCGCCGATGAGGCCTGCGCCGCTGCTGCTGGTCCTGCTGCTGGCCTGGGCTGCGCTGGGAGGCGTGGTGCTGGCCGGCGCGTTGCCGCGCTGGAGCTGGGCACTGGTCGCCACGGTGATCGGTACGCTGGCGTTGCTGGACCTGTGGCGGCAGGCCCGGCGACCGTCGCCACAGGTGCAGCGCGAGCTGCCCGAAGCGCTGGCCCTGGGCGTGCGCCGCGAGGTGGGCCTGCGCCTGCAGACCACAGAGCCGATGCGGGTGCAGGTATTCGATCTGGTGCCGGGTGGCTGGCCGCTGGAGTCGCTACCCCAGCGCGTGCAGCTGCGTCCCGGGCATGCCTGCGCGCTGCACTACACCCTGCAGCCGCAGCAGCGCGGACGCTTCCGCTTCGAGGGCGTGCAGCTGCGCATCCGCTCGCCATGGCGCCTGTGGTGGCAGCAGCGCACCCTGCCCCCTCTGCTGGACGTCCGCGTCTATCCGAACTTCGTGCCGCTGACCCGCTTCGCGCTGTTCAGCGCCGATCAGGCCTCACGCCTGGTGGGCGCCCACGTGAAACGCCGGCGTGGTGAGGGCACTGACTTCCACCAGATGCGCGAGTACCGCGTCGGCGACAGCCTGCGCCAGCTCGACTGGAAGGCCACCGCCCGCGCACGCAAGCTGATCTCCCGCGAGTACCAGGACGAGAAGAACCAGCAGTTGCTGCTGATGCTCGACAGTGGCCGCCGCATGCTGGCCAGCGAAGGCGGACTCTCGCACTTCGACCATGCCTTGAACGCCTCGCTGGTGGTCGCCTATCTGGCGTTGCGGCAGGGCGATGCGGCTGGCCTGTTCGCCGTCGGCGGCGAGCGTCGGTGGGTGCAGCCACAGCGCGGCATGGGCACCGTCGAGCATCTGCTGCGGGCCAGCTACGACCTGCAGCCGCAGCCGGTGGCCACCGATTACCTGGCCGCCGCCACCGAAGTATCCCTGCGCCAGCGACGCCGTGCGCTGGTGATGCTGGTCAGCAACGTGCGCGACGAAGACATCGAGGACCTCCTGGCCGCGGTGCGCCTGCTGCAGCGCCGCCACCTGGTGTGCGTGGCCAGCCTACGCGAGCACGAGCTGGACGGCGCGCTCGAAGGCGAGGTGCATACGCTGGAGGACGCCGCGCAGGCCGGCGCCGCGGCGCTGTACCTGCAGCAGCGCGCGAAGGCGCACGAAGCACTGCGCAGCGAGAAGGTAATGGTTCTGGACGTGACCGCCGATGCCCTGCCGGCCGCGCTGGTGGAACGCTACCTGGCCGTGAAGCGCGAAGGCCTGCTCTGACCGGTAGCGCCGGGCCATGCCCGGCGGATCACCGCACACGCCGGGCATGGCCCGGCGCTACCGTCCACTACGTGTGCGGGTGCGCACCGTGCTCAGACGTAGATCCGCGTCGGCGCCTCGTCAACGATCGCGTGCGGTAGGAAGCGCGCGCTGTCGCGGGTGATCGCGCTGTCGTCCTCGCGGATGCCGATGCCACAGGCGTGGTCACCGACCACCCAGCTGCCGATCAGCGGATAACCGCCTTCGAAGCGGGTCAACGGATGCGCGCGCTGGATGATCGCCGGTCCATCGTAGGGGCCGTCGCTGCGCTGGGTGCTGCCATCGGCCAGGTGCATTTCGATGTTGGCGCCTTCGCGCGAGAACAGCGGCTTGCGCACCCATCCGGTGGCCAGCGCGCTGCCGTCGTCGAAGTGCGCCTCCAGCAGGTTCGGGTGGCCGACATTGCGCTGCCACAGCAATGGCAGGATGCCCTTGTTGCTCAGCACCGCCTTCCATGCCGGTTCCAGCAGCTGCACGCCCGAGCCGGGCAGCGCGCGGCCAAACTCCTCGGCCATCAGGTCTTCCAGCGGATACAGCTTGAACAGCGTGCCGATCACCGAATCGTCCAGCGCGGTGAAGCGGCCATCCGCGGACAGGCCGATGTCTTCGATGGCGATGCCCTGCCCGTGCAGGCCTGCCTGCGAAGCACAGTCGCGCAGGTATTCCACCGTGCCGCGGTCCTCTTCCGAACTGCCCACGGCGCTGAAGTACAGCGGTGGCGGCAGGCGGCCGGCGAGCTCGCCGAAACGTTCGACCAGTGCCTCATGGATGGCGTTGAACTGGTCGGCATGCTGCGGCAGGCGGCCGGCGTTGCGCTGGTCCTCCAGCCACTGCCACTGGAAGAAACTGGCCTCGAACAGCGAGGTCGGCGTGTCGTAGTTCAGCTCGTACAGCTTGGCCGGACCGGTACCGTCATAGGCCAGATCGAGCCGGCCGTACAGATGCGGCTGGCGCTGGCGCCAGCTGTCGGCGATCCAGTCGCGGTAATGCGCGGGAATCGCCAGCTGATCCATCAGCCGCTCGCTGGCCACCACGTCGCCCACAAGGTCGAGCGCCATCTGGTGCAGCTCGGCGCTGGGATCTTCGATGTCCTGTTCGATCTGGCGCAGGGTGAAGGCGTAATACGCGCTTTCATCCCAGTACGGCTGGCCGTCGATGGTGTGGAAGCGGAAACCGGCTTCCTCCGCGCGCGCCCGCCAGTGGGCGCGCTCGGCGATACGGATACGCTGCATGGGTCGATCAGCCGCCGTAGCTGCCGCTGGTGCTGCGACGCGCGCTGGTGTTGCCGAAGCCACCCCGGCTGGCGGTAACGGCGCGGTTCGGCTCGCTGGTGACCGGTGCCAGGCCAGCCTTGCCGGCGCCGATGCCGCTGGCGGTGTTCAGGCCCCCCGTACCGCCCGGGGCCGAACGCGCCCAACCCGCATTCTTGTCCTGGTAGGCCGGTGCCGACGCCGGCGCCTGCGGGGCCAGGCCACCGCGGTTGCTCAGCATCTGGGACATGAAGAAGCCCATCATCATCGGGCCGATGAACGAGGTACCTGCCGACGTGTGCTGCTGCACGCACTGCTCGGGCTTGTAGTCCTGCTCGCAGGCTTCCTTGGTGGCGTACTTCGGCGCAGCGTCGGCGGCCTGCTTCTGCGCCTCGGCGAACGCGTTGCGGCACGACGACGGATCACCGGTGGCCTCGGTGCAGGCCTCGACCGAAGTGAACAGGCCTTCCTGCACCTTCACCTCCGGCTCCTTCTGGCAGGCGGTGAACAGCAGCGGTGCGGCGCTCATCAGCAGCAGCGCGGTGGTGCGGGAACGTTTCATGGCCTCATGCCTCAAGCAGCGGATCAATACCCCAATGATGCCCGATCCGGGCCAACAACCGGAATCGGCAAAGTCCGAAAGATGAACGGCGTTTCATTTTCGTCAGGCCCGATCCGCCATCGCCGCATCGCCCGGCGGCGCCGCGCAGACGAGCGGTGGTTGCAGCAGCAACCGAAAAAATTGGCGATGATCGTCCGACACCCCATGTCGTACGGCCCGCCCGTTCCGCCAGCCATGCCCGAATACCGCTCCCGCACCTCCACCGCCGGCCGCAACATGGCCGGCGCCCGCGCCCTGTGGCGTGCCACCGGCATGAAGGACGACGATTTCCACAAGCCGATCATCGCCATCGCCAACTCGTTCACCCAGTTCGTACCGGGCCACGTGCACCTGAAGGACCTCGGCCAGCTGGTCGCGCGCGAGATCGAGAAGGTCGGCGGCGTCGCCAAGGAGTTCAACACGATCGCCGTGGACGACGGTATCGCGATGGGCCACGACGGCATGCTGTATTCACTGCCCAGCCGCGAGATCATCGCCGACTCGGTCGAGTACATGGTCAACGCGCACTGCGCCGATGCGCTGGTGTGCATTTCCAACTGCGACAAGATCACCCCTGGCATGCTGATGGCCGCACTGCGCCTGAACATCCCGGTGGTGTTCGTGTCCGGCGGGCCGATGGAAGCGGGCAAGACCCGGCTGTCCGAGCACAAGCTGGATCTGGTCGATGCGATGGTCATCGCCGCCGACGAGAGCGCCAGCGATGAAAAGGTGGCCGAGTTCGAGCGCAGCGCCTGCCCGACCTGCGGCTCCTGTTCGGGCATGTTCACCGCCAACTCGATGAACTGCCTGACCGAAGCGCTGGGCCTGTCGCTGCCCGGCAACGGCTCGACCCTGGCCACCCATGCCGATCGCGAACAGCTGTTCCTGCGCGCGGGCCGCCTGATCGTCGAACTGTGCCACCGCTGGTACGGCGGCGAGGAAGAAAGCGCGCTGCCGCGGGGCATCGCCACGCAGGCCGCGTTCGCCAATGCGATGACCCTGGACATCGCCATGGGCGGATCGACCAATACCATCCTGCACCTGCTGGCCGCCGCGCAGGAAGCCGAAGTGGACTTCGACCTGACCCACATCGATGCGCTGTCACGGCGCGTGCCGCAGCTGTGCAAGGTGGCGCCGAACACGCCCAGGTACCACATGGAAGACGTGCACCGCGCGGGTGGCGTGTACGGCATCCTGGGCGAGCTGGCGCGCGGCGGCCTGTTGGATACCACCGTGCCGACCGTGCACAGCCGCACCCTGGCCGATGCTCTCCAGCGCTGGGATGTGGCGGTCAGCAGCGAATCAAGCGTGCACGACTTCTTCCGTGCCGGCCCGGCCGGCATCCCCACCCAGGTGGCTTTCAGCCAGGCCACGCGCTGGCCCACGCTGGACGTGGACCGCGCCGAAGGCTGCATCCGCAGCGTCGCGCATGCCTACTCGGCAGAAGGCGGACTGGCCGTGCTGCGCGGTAATCTGGCCGAAGACGGTTGCGTGGTGAAGACCGCAGGCGTGGATGAATCCATCCACGTGTTCGAGGGCAGTGCGCGCGTGTTCGAGAGCCAGGACGCGGCCGTGGCCGGCATCCTCGCCGACGAAGTGAAGGCGGGCGACGTGGTGGTCATCCGCTACGAAGGCCCGAAAGGCGGCCCCGGCATGCAGGAAATGCTCTACCCCACCAGCTACCTGAAATCGAAGGGACTGGGCAAGCAGTGCGCGCTGCTGACCGACGGGCGCTTCTCGGGCGGTACGTCCGGGTTGTCGATCGGGCATGCCTCGCCGGAAGCGGCGGCGGGCGGTGCGATCGGGCTGGTACGCGACGGCGACCGTATCCGCATTGATATTCCGGCGCGGCGGATTGATCTGCTGGTGGATGCGGCGACGTTGGATGCGCGCCGTGCCGAGCAGGATGCGTTGGGATGGAAGCCGCGTGAGGCGCGCCCACGCAAGGTCACCAGCGCGTTGAAGGCCTACGCCCTGCTGGCCACCAGCGCCGACAAGGGCGCCGTACGCAACACCGCGCTGCTGGGCGATTAGGCGCCGCCGGACCGTACCCGGCGGCGTTCCGATCTTATCGGTGATGGCACCTGACACAGGCCGCGCTTCGCGCTCGCCGGGCATGGCCCGGCGCTACCTTCCGATCGTCAGCCGATCACGCGCTTGAACGGCGGCAGCGCGTCGATGATGCGCTTGCCGTAACGGCGGGTCAGCAGCCGCGAATCGAGGATGACCACGCGCCCGGTATCGGTGGAGGTGCGGATCAGGCGGCCGGCGAACTGGGTCAGCGTGCGCAGCGCGTGTGGAATGGCGATCAGGTTGAACGCGTTGAGTCCACGCGCCTCGAACCACTCGCTCAGGGTAGCGGTCTGCGGATCGGTCGGCACCGCGAACGGTACCTGGGTGATCACCACCGTGGTGCAGGCTTCACCGGGCAGGTCGAGGCCCTCGCCGAACGAGTTCAGCCCGAACAGCACCGAGCCCTCGCCCGCCGCCACGCGCCGCAGGTGTTCGTCGATCAGCCGGGTCTTGGACATCTCGCCCTGTATCAGCACCTGCTTGCGCCGCGCGGCAGGCATCAGTCCGACGACTTTCTCCATCTTCCAGCGCGAGGTGAACAGCACCATCGAGCCCTTGGCCCAGTCCAGCTCCGTATCGAGGTAACGCGCCACCTCGCGGGGATGGCCTTCGCGGTCGTCGGGCGTGACCGGGAACTTCGGCACGATCAGCTCGGCCTGGTTCGGCAGGTCGAACGGCGAGGACAGCGAAACCATCTCGGCTTCCTCGGGAATGCCATTGTCGATCGCCAGCGACTGGAAATCGCCACCGCCGGTCAGCGTCGCCGAGGTCATCACCACCGAGTCCACCTCGTCCCACAGCAGCTTGCGCAGCACATGCGCGGCCGAGACCGGTGAGCCATGCAGGACCAGATCGCCGTCGCGGGTGGCGGTGACCCAGCGCGCCATCGGCGGCGCACCGTCCTTGTCCTCACGGCGCCAGGCCTGCCAGAGGTTGTACTGCTGCTCGATCATCTCCAGCGCCATGCCGAGGTTGCGCTGCAGGCGCTCACGCGCCGGGTCGTCCGGCTTGCCCTTGGCCACCTGCGCGGTGGCGGCATGCGCCCAGTTGTAGAGGCTGCGGGTATCGTCGGCCAGTGCTTCGATCGGTTCGCGCCACGCTTCCGGCAGGCGACCGTTGGCCGCGCGCCACATCGGTTCCTCGTCGGCCGGCGCTGGCATCCACACCGCTTCGACATGGTCGCGGAATGCGCGCAGCTGCTTAGCCACGTTGCTGGCGACGTCGATGGCTTCGTTCGGCAGCAGGTTGCCGAGGCGGTCCTTGTCGACCGCACGGTACGCGCCGGCAATCAGGATCTGCAGGCGGCCGGTGCGTTTGGCCATCTCGTCCAGCGCCAGGCTGGCCGCGCCCTGGTCGATGGCGACGTTGCCGATGTGATGGCCCTCGTCCAGCACCAGCAGCATCTCCGAGGGCGCGGCGATCAACGGCTGGCCATTGTCACTGTCGCCGATCGACAGCGCCGACAGCAGCAGCGCGTGATTGGTCACCACGATCTGCGCATCACGCACGGTGTTGCGCGAGCGCAGCACCGCGCACTGCGCCGAATACGCACAGCGACGCCCGGCGCAGCCCGAGGCCGGCGTGGTGATGCGGCTGCGCAGGCCGGGGCTGATGGTCTCCGGTGCGTTGTCAATGTCGCCATCCCAACTGCCACCGGTGAAGGCGTCGGTCAGGCGCTTGGCGATGTCCATCTCGATCGGCGCCAGCGGCCGGTCGAACAGGGGCGCGTCATCCTCGAACATGCCGCCCTGCGAGCCCTCGCCCTGGGCCTCGGCGGCATTGCGCGTGCACAGGTAGCGGGTGCGGCCCTTGGCCAGGGCCACGGTCGCTTCCAGTCCGGTCGCCTTGAGGAAGTTCGGGATGTCGCGCTCGACCAGCTGCGACTGCAGCGCCACGGTACCGGTACTGATCACCAGCTTCTTCTTGCTGGCCAGCGCGATCGGCACGCCGGCGGTCAGGTAGCCCAGGCTCTTGCCGACGCCGGTGGGTGCCTCGACCACGCCCACGCCACCGCTTTTCGACAACGCGCGCGACACCACGCCGATCATCTGGCTCTGCGAGCGGCGCGTGGAAAAGCCGGGAGTGTTGGCCTGCAGCGTCGTATAGGCCTTGCGGATCGCGTCCTTCAAGGGCTCATCGAGCGTGCGCGGAGCGGCGACGGTTTCGGTCACGCCGGGAACTACCGTGGCTGGATCAGGCCGGTCATTGTCGCATGGCCGGCGGCCGGGACCGAGGCGCGTGCGCTGAACAGGGTCAGCGGCGTCGGGCCTTGGCGGTCATGGGCTGGATGGCCGTACAGCGCCGGGGCAGATGCGGCGCTTCCGCCGGGCATGGTCCGGCGCTACCCGCCCATCGACGGTAGCGGGGGGGGCGGGCCCCCCCCCCCCCCCCGCCGCCCCCCCCCCCCCCCCCCGCCCCCCCCCCCCCCCCCCCCCCCCCCCCCCCC
>NZ_JBRRET010000017.1:0-82200 GCF_056760435.1 Stenotrophomonas sp. STEN008
GCGCTGGGATGAGTGCGCCGAAGCTGCGCAACATCGGTCCGAAAAGTGCGGCGTGGGGGGGGGCGGGGGGGGGGGGGCGGCGGGGGGGGGGGGGGGCCCCCCGCGCCGGGGGGGGGCCCTGTCCCGGGCCCCCGCGCCTAGGCGGGCTGGCGCAGCTGCTGGCTGTGCCTGACGTCACAGGCTGAGCCGCACGGCTTGGCAACGCGGGGCGAAGCTGGGACACTCGCGGCCATGAAGGGGAGACTGGGGACAACGGCGATCATCATCGCTGCGCTGACCGCTGCGCCGGCCAGCGCCGGCACCCTGTACAAGTGCCAGGGGGCAGACGGGGTCACCAGCTATGTGAGCAAGCGTGTGGCCGGTGCCCAATGCAGCACCATCAGCTACAACCGGGAGGCCGCCCGCCCGGCCCGCCCGGCAGCGACTGTTGCCAGGCCTGTGCCGGCCACTGTGGCCAGCATCGAGCGCAATCCGGTGGCGGTGGCCGCCAGTGCAGCCGTGCCCGTGCCGGCTGCACCGGTGCCTGCTTCGACTCCGGCCGTTGCTGCCGGCACGCCCCGCACCGGGCGCATGGTCAGTGGCCAGGTCTATTCCTATATGAAGGATGGGGTGCGCCACTACACCAGTGCGCGGCCCAGCCAGGTTGCCCACCTGGGGCCGGTGCGCACCATCCGCTACAGCTTCATGGAGCGCTGCTACGCCTGTGGGGCCAACCCGCGCGTGGACTTCGGCACCGTGCGTCTGAACACGACAGCCTTCCAGACCGAGATCGCTTCGGCCGCGCGCGAGTTCGGCGTGGAGGAGGCGGTGGTCCGGGCGATCATCCATGCCGAGTCGGCCTACAATCCGACCGCACTCAGCCGCGCCGGTGCGCAGGGCCTGATGCAGCTGATGCCGCCGACTGCCGCGCGCTTCGGGGTCAGTGATTCCTACGATGCGGGCCAGAACATCCGTGGCGGCGTGCAGTACCTGTCGTGGCTGCTGAAGCGATTCAACGGCAACCTCACCCTGGCCGCCGCCGGTTACAACGCCGGGGAAGGTGCGGTCGACCGCCACGGTGGCGTGCCCCCTTACAGCGAAACCCAGTACTACGTGCGTCGGGTGGGCCAGCTGGCCGAGCGTTACCGCAGTGCCTTGAGTCACCAGTAGTCCGGCCGGTGCCGGTGCCGACTGACGGTCCATCGCCGGCTGCCGGTCGGCACACGGTACAAAGAGTTGTTGCAATGCGTTGTGTGGCGCGTAACGGTTCCGCTACACTCGCCCATGATTCAATGCGGCTCTGGCCCCCACCAGACCGCTGGCAGCCTTAAAGCTACCTAATCAATATCGGAGTGCCGGATGGCCAACGATGGGGTACACGATCCAGTCAATACCGGACGTCGGCGTTTTCTTACTGCCACCACAGCCGTGGTTGGCGCCGTCGGCGTCGGATTCACCGCAGTTCCTTTCATCAAATCGTGGAACCCCAGTGCCCGCGCGAAGCTCGCGGGAGCACCGGTGGTGGCCGATATCAGTGCCCTGCAGGAAGGCCAGCGCCTGATCGTGGAATGGCGCGGCCAGCCCATCTGGATCGTCAAACGGTCCAAGGCGATCCTCGACGCGCTGCATGGGCTCGACGACCGCCTCAAGGACCCGGAGTCCGGCGAGAAGGACCAGCAGCCCGCCTACGTGCTCAAGCAGAATCCCGAGCTGCGCTCGATCAAGCCCGATGTGTCGGTGCTGGTCGGCCTGTGCACGCATCTGGGCTGCTCGCCGGAGATGGTGGCCGAGATCCGCCCCGAACCGTATGACCCGCAGTGGAAGGGCGGCTACTTCTGCCCCTGCCACAAGTCGCGCTTCGACATGTCCGGCCGCGTCTTCAAGGACGTGCCGGCGCCGATCAACCTGCTGGTGCCACCGCACCACTACCAGGACGACAACACGCTCATCATCGGTGTCGATCCGGAGGGGGCAGCCTGATGGCCAATATCCTGAGCCGTACCGCGACAGGCGTCGCCGACTGGGTCAACGCCCGCGCGCCGGGGCTGATGCCGATCTACCGCAAGCACGTCAGCGAGTACTACGCGCCGAAGAACTTCAACATCTGGTACTACTTCGGTTCACTGGCGCTGCTGGTGCTGGTCAACCAGATCGTCACCGGCATCTTCCTGACGATGCACTACAAGACCAGCGCGGCGGAGGCCTTCGGCTCCATCGAATACATCATGCGTGATGTCGAGTGGGGCTGGCTGATCCGTTACATGCACTCCACCGGTGCATCGCTGTTCTTCATCGTGGTCTACCTGCACATGTTCCGCGGGCTGCTGTATGGCAGTTACCAGAAACCGCGCGAGCTGGTGTGGATCCTGGGCATGCTGATCTACCTGGTGCTGATGGCCGAGGCCTTCATGGGCTACGTGCTGCCGTGGGGCCAGATGTCGTTCTGGGGCGCCAAGGTGATCATCTCGCTGTTCGGTGCGATTCCGGTGATCGGCAATGGCCTGACCGAGTGGATCATGGGCGATTACCTGCCCAGCGATGCCACGCTCAACCGCTTCTTCGCGCTGCACGTGATCGCACTGCCTCTGGTGCTGCTGCTGCTGGTGGTGCTGCACCTGGGCGCGCTGCATGAAGTGGGGTCCAACAACCCGGATGGCGTGGAGATCAAGAAGGGGCCCAAGGGCAACCGCTGGTCGCCCAATGCACCGGCCGATGGCATTCCCTTCCATCCTTACTACACGCTCAAGGATGGCGTCGGCGCCGGCTTCCTGCTGATCATCGCCGCCTTCATCATCTTCTTCGCCCCCGGCTTTGGTGGCCTGTTCCTGGAGCACGACAACTTCACCGAGGCCAACCGGCTGGTGACCCCGGAACACATCAAACCGGTGTGGTACTACACCCCGTACTACGCGATGCTGCGCGTGGTGCCGAACAAGCTCGGTGGCGTGCTGGTGATGTTCTCGGCGATCGCCATCCTGTTCCTGGTGCCCTGGCTGGACAAGGCGCGGGTGAAGTCGGTGCGTTACCGCGGCTGGATCTCGAAGGTGATGCTGGGCATGCTGGCCGTGTGCTTCGTGTGGCTGGGCGTGATCGGCTCCGGTCCGGGTACGGACGTGCACGAGACCTACATCGGGCGGGTGCTGACCTTCCTGTACTTCGCGTTCTTCATCACCATGCCGCTATGGACAAGGCTGGACAAGACCAAGCCGGTACCGGAGAGGGTGACCACGCATGACTGAGCGCTGGATGGTCCGGCTGGCCCTCGCGGCCGCCCTGATGCTGGGCAGTTTCCTGGCCACCGCTGCCGAAGGCGGCACCAAGCTGCTGCAGGCCGGCAACGACCTCGGTGACCGCGCATCGCTGCAGCGCGGCGCGCAGCTGTACATGAACTACTGCTCCAGCTGCCACGCGCTGAAGTACCTGCGCTACTCGCGGATGGCGCAGGACCTGGGGCTGACCGAGGAAGAGGTGATGAACAACCTCAACTTCACCGGTGCGGCAATCGGCGATCCGGTGCCGGTGGCGATGCCCAAGGAGCAGGCCGAGAAGTGGTTCGGCAAGATGCCGCCGGACCTGAGCCTGATCTCGCGTGTGCGGGGCAGCGACTGGGTCTACACCTACCTCAAGTCGTTCTATCTCGACAGCAGCCGCCCGCTGGGCTGGAACAACGCGTTGTTCGCCAACGCCTCCATGCCCAACCCGCTCTGGGAAATGCAGGGCCTGCAGCATGCCGTGCACGGCAAGGCCGAAGGGCCAGGCATGGACCCGCCGGTGACCGGGCTGCGCATCGACAGCCCCGGCTCGGTTGATGCCGGCCAGTACGACCAGGCCGTGCGGGACATCACCAACTTCCTCGAATACGCCGGCGAACCGGCTGCGCTCAAGCGGCAGCAGCTGGGCGTGTGGGTGATCCTGTTCCTGGCCCTGTTGACCTTCCTGGTGTACCTGCTGAAGAAGGAATACTGGAAGGACGTTCACTGATTCTGCCGCCGGCCGTTGGCTGGGCCTATTGGCTTTTGTGATGGTCGGTTGCACACTCGGGGAGAAGTCGACCGCCGGCACGGTGCTGGCGGCGCCGATGCGGCAGGCGGTCTCCTGTCGTAGGAGAGCCTTTGATGGCGGCGAGCGTACGCATGCGCAATACACTGACGCTGTTTTCCTCGAACGACGATGTACTGTGCCACCGTGTGCGCCTGGTCCTTGCGGCCAAGGGTGTGACGTTCGATTTCGTTGCGGTCGATCCGCAGAATCCGCCCGAAGACCTGATCGACCTCAATCCGTACCATTCGGTGCCGACCCTGGTCGAGCGCGAACTGGTGCTGTACGCCGCTTCGGTGGTGAGCGAATACCTTGACGAGCGCTATCCGCATCCGCCGCTGATGCCGGTCGATCCGCTGTCACGTGCACGCATCCGCCTGGCGATGCTGCGCATCGAGCACGACTGGGTGCCGCAGGTGCAGGCCATCCAGCTGGGCAACAAGACCCAGGCCGAGGCCGGGCGCAAGCGCTTGAAGGAGTTGCTGACCGCGTCGCTGCCGCTGTTCAAGGCCAGCAAGTTCTTCCTGAACCCGGAAATGAGCCTGGCCGACTGCGCGATGGCGCCGATCATCTGGCGCCTGCAGTCACTGGATGTGCCGTTGCCGAAGGACGGCAAGGCCATCGAGGATTACGGCAACCGCATCTTCCGCCACCCGGGGTTCGTGCGCAGCCTGACCGAGCAGGAAAAGAAGCTGCGCGACCTGCCCGTCTGAGCCGGCCGCTGCTTTCCCGTCTGCACGCCGACCGGCGTGCAGGCGATCCGCCCCGGTCGGGGCGTCGGGCGCGTACACTTCACGCATGACCGAAGACTTCTTCCACATGACCAGCCACCGCCCGTACCTGCTGCGGGCACTGGTGGAATGGATCAATGACAACCAGCTGACCCCGCACATCCTGGTCGACGCCGGCGTCCCCGGCGTGCAGGTGCCGCCTTCGGCGGTCAAGGATGGCAGAGTGGTGCTCAACATCGCCGAACGCGCGGTAGTGCGCCTGATGATCGACAACGAGATGGTGAGCTTCTCGGCGCGCTTCTCCGGTACCAGCTACCCGGTGCAGGTGCCGATCAGCGCCGTGCTGGCCGTCTACGCCCGCGAGACCGGGCAGGGCATGGCACTGCCGGATGACATTCCGGGCAGCGAACCGGCGTCGACCGGCGACGAAGTGCTGCATGACGACGACACGCCGCCGGAGGATACGCCGCCGGCAGGACCGCCGCCGAAGGGCCGGCCGAACCTGCGCGTGGTCAAGTAACAGGAGCGTCCAGCGCAACTTTGCGCCTTGCCGTGCTACAGACCTGGTCGCCGGGCATGGCCCGGCGCTACCGATCCCGGATCAGGAAGATCCACGCCACGCGTGGATGTCCGGGATCAGACATCCTCGGCATCGTCCACATCCGGCCGGATCTGGCTGATCCGCGCCGCGCCCGGGCCGGTGAACGACACCAGCTGATCGCCGCGCAGCACCATCCGGCCCACATGGCGATCGATGCCATCGTAGGAATATTCGAACTTGAAGGTGCGCTCGAAACCGAGCCGGCCATCCTCGCCGCGCGACAGGCGCAGGCCGGTGGCATGCACCGCCTGGTCCAGCCACTGCACATTGGCGGCGCGGCAGGCATTGCGTCCCAGCTCGACCGCGCGCTCGGCGGCGGAGCGGGCAGCGTTCCAGAAGAAGTAGACGATGGCGCCGGCAATCAGCAACAGCAGCAGGGTGGGCATGGTTCCAGGGCGTCAGGTGTCGATGCGGCAAAGATGGCGGCGAATGCCTGCTGGATCAAGCAGAAGATTCAGTTCATCCGCTGCGGATCACCGGAAGCCGGCTGCACTGCGGGCGCTGTGGTCATCGGTGGCGTTGCCGCTGCCGGTGCCGGTGCGATCAACGGCGCGGTCGCAGTCAGCTGCAGCAGTGCGGCCCAGTCCTGGCGGTTGAAACTGCATTCGTCCTCGCGCCCCGGCGTGCAGCTGGGCTCGATGCCGGTGCTGTCGCGTTCGCGGGCCGCAGGCAACTGGATCAGTCCGGTCCGATCCAGCGGCAGCAGCCGCATCGCCACGGTGTTCATGACGTTGCCGCCTACCAGGTACAAGGTCTGGTCACCGCCGAGATTGGCCGCGACCACCACTTCGCAGTGCGACTTCCAATGGCCGACCGAGCCATTGCCAAGCGCCTGTACCAGTCCGCTGTAGCTGAGCGTGGTGCTGCGGTCGCGCAGGAAGCACAGAAGATCGCCGGGGGCCGGCTTTGCCGTGGCTGGATCGGCCAGCCGGTAAGGCACGCCGGAAGGGCCACCCTGGTAGGCAGCACGGATGTAGTCGATGTGGCGCGGCGAGGTGTTGAAGCCGGGGACACCGGCACGCACCATCACCCAGGAAATGAAGGCAGCTGACCAGGGATTGTCGATCAGGAAGGCACGGCAGTCGCTGTCGGTATAGCGCGAGCCCAGTGGCGCGGCACAACTGCTGGCACCGGCGATGCTGCCCATGGCGTTGAGCGTCCCGCTGTCACGCCAGTAGTGGGAGACGCGCTGCCAGGCAATCAGGCCGTTGTCGGCCAGATGCTCGTTCTCGGCTTCCGTGACGCTGAGGCTGGCGGCGCGGCCATCGCGGTCGATGAAGGGGCGGAACCACAGCCGATGCTCGTTGCATGCCGCGTTGCGGATTGCGATGGCCAAGGGGCTCAGGCCGAAGCGCGGCGGGACATCACAGGCCTCGGCCGCTGCGGCGGACAAGGGCATTGACGCGAGCAGCAGACAGGCAGGCAACAGCATCCGGCGCATGCGCGGCTCCAGTGGGGGATGCGCGCAGCGTCGCAGCGCCGTCGTGAACGCCGGGTGGATCCGTCAATGGCGGCCGGTCACGGCCCGGCGCTCCCCAGTGCATGACGCCTCCGGTAGCGCCGGGCCACGCCCGGCGGGCAACGCGGTTGCGTCAGGCGTTACCGGCTCTCAACCCGGCGGTGGGCCCAGCTTCAGTGACAGATCGATGGCCTGTACATGCTTGGTCAGGCCGCCGATGGAGATGCAGTCCACGCCGTCCTCCGCGATCGAGCGCAGGCCGCCAAGGCCGACGCTGCCGGACACCTCCAGCGGAATGCGGCCGGCGGTGATGCGTACGGCTTCACGGCGCAGGTCGGGGCTGAAATCATCCAGCAGGATGCGCTCGCAGCCGGACTCCAGCGCCTGGCGCAGCTGGGTCAGGTCTTCGACCTCGACCACCAGTGGCAACCGTGGCCATTGCCGACGCGCGGACGCCACCGCAGCGGCCAGCGAACCGGCGGCACGGATATGGTTTTCTTTCAGCATCACCGTGTCGTACAGGCCGAAACGATGGTTTTCCCCGCCTCCGCAGCGCACTGCGTATTTCTGTGCAAGGCGCAGGCCGGGCAGGGTCTTGCGGGTGTCGAGAATGCGCGTGCCGGTGCCGGCCACGGCGGCCACGTAGCGCGCCGTGGTGGTAGCGGTGCCGGACAGGGTCTGCAGGAAGTTCAGCGACGTGCGTTCGGCGCTGACCAGGCTGCGGCTGCGGCCGTGCAGCAGTGCAAGTACCGCACCGGCAGTGACGGACTCGCCTTCGGCGATGCGCCATTCAATGCGCACGTCCGGGTCGAGCGCGCGGTGGGTGGCATCGAACCACGGCCGGCCGGCAATCACCGCATCCTGTTTGCACAGCAGGTAGGCGCTGTCAGTCTGGTCGGGCAGCAGGGCGGCGGTGACGTCGCCGCTGCCCAGATCCTCCGCCAGCGCGCGGGCGACATCGGCGGCGACGACGGCCGCATCCGGCGTCGGCAGCATGCTCATGCGGCCGGGAAGTCAGCGATCTGCGCGGTTGGAATGGCCTCCTCGGCCAGCAGCACCGGGATGCCGTCGTCGACCCGGAACACCTGCTTGCGGTCACGGGTGACCAGGGCCTCGCGCAGCGGCTGTGCCAGCGGGTTGCCGTCGGCCTTGTTCACCGCGCCGGCGGAAATCGCCTTGTTGAGGGCTTCCAGGCCCTTGCCATCCAGCAGGGACAAGGGCTGGCGGGTGTCCGGCGACACCAGCAGGTCGAGCAGCTTGCGATCCATGGTTCTTCGTCTTGCGTGGAAGACGGCTAGAATACGTCTTTAAGGCAGGTGACGGCCAATGACCCCCAATCCGAACGCGCCGCTCGTCGGCATCGTCATGGGTTCCCGCTCCGACTGGGAAACCATGCAGCACGCCGCCCAGAAGCTTGAGGCCCTGGGTGTTCCGTTTGAAGTGAAGGTGGTGTCCGCCCATCGGACGCCGGATGTGTTGTTCAGCTATGCCGAACAGGCGGGCGGACGTGGCCTGCGCGCGATCATCGCCGGCGCCGGCGGTGCCGCGCATCTGCCGGGCATGATCGCGGCCAAGACCGCGGTTCCGGTGCTGGGTGTGCCGGTGCAGTCCAAGGCGCTCAATGGCATGGACTCGCTGCTGTCGATCGTGCAGATGCCGGCCGGCATTCCGGTGGCTACCTTCGCCATCGGCAATGCGGGTGCCTCCAACGCCGCGCTGTTCGCCGCCGCGATGCTGGCCAGCGACCAGCCGGCCATCGGCCAGGCGCTGGATGCCTTCCGCACGCGCCAGACCGAAGATGTGATGGCCCACGACGACCCGCGCCAATGAACCTGACTGTCGGCATCCTCGGCGGCGGCCAGCTGGCCCGCATGATGGTCCTGGCCGGTGCGCCGCTGGGACTGCGCTTCGAACTGTACGATCCGGCGGCGGACGCCTGCAGCGGGCCGCTGGCACCGCTCACCGTCGGTGCCTTCGATGACCGCCAGGCGCTGGCGGACTTCGCCGCCAAAGTCGATGTAGTGACGTTCGACTTCGAGAATGTGCCCGCGGACAGTGCCCAGTGGCTGGCCGAGCGGGTGCCGGTGTATCCGCCGCCCGCAGCGCTGGCTGTAGCGCAGGACCGCCTGAGCGAGAAGACGCTGTTCCAGCAGTTGGGCATTCCGCTGCCGCCGTTCGCCGATATCCGCAGCCGCGAGGAGCTCGCCGCGAAGGCGGCCGCGTTCGGCCTGCCGTGCATCCTCAAGACCCGTCGCCTCGGCTATGACGGCAAGGGCCAGTTCCGGTTGCGCAGCGAAGCCGACATCGACGCTGCCTGGCAGGCCCTGGGCGCCCAGGTCGAGCACACCGGCCTGATCCTGGAGGGCTTCGTGGCTTTCCAGCGCGAGGTCAGCGTGGTGGCCGTGCGCGGCCGTGACGGCGGTTTCCAGGCCTGGCCGGTGACCGGCAACTGGCATGTGGATGGCGTGCTTTCGGCCAGTGTGGCGCCTGCCGTGCTGTCGGCCGCCGAACAGGATGCCGCCATCGGCTATGCCCGACGGCTGGCCGAGCATCTGCAGTACGTGGGCGTGTTCGCCCTGGAGCTGTTCTGCCGCGACGGCGAACTGCTGGCCAACGAGATGGCGCCGCGCGTGCACAATTCCGGCCATTGGACCATCGAAGGCAGCGAGACCTCGCAGTTCGAGAATCATCTTCGCGCCGTGCTGGGCCTGCCGCTGGGCAGTACCCGCATGCTCGGCCACGCCTGCATGCTCAACTGGCTGGGCGAGATGCCGGACCCGGCGCCGGTGCTGGCCCAGGCTGGCGGCCACTGGCACGATTATGGAAAGCAGCCCCGTGAAGGCCGCAAGGTGGGGCACGCCACGCTGCGCGACGACCAGGCCGGCGCACTGGCCACGGCGCTGGAACAGGTGGGCGAGGCACTGGGGCGCCAGCTGCAGGTCGCACCGGCGGTGCGGGCGCTGCGCGGTTGACCGCGACGCGGAAGCGCAACGCTGTGACGCGCCGATGCACGCATCGGCGCATCAACCAGGGTGATAGCGTAAGGCTCCTTTCCCCGGAGTCATCGTCATGCTCGACTGGAACGAATACCGCAAGGAACTGAAGAGCCGTATCGGCGAGATCGGCAAGCTCTCGCCGGATACCATCAAGGGTTACGCCACTCTGGCCAATGCCGGTGCCCAGACCCACCATCTCGATGCAAAAACCCGCGAACTGATCGCGCTGGCGGTCGCCGTGACCACCCGTTGCGACGGCTGCATCACGGTGCACGTCGATGCCGCGCTCAAGCAGGGCGCCAGCCGCGAGGAGATCGCCGAGGCGCTCGGGGTGGCGGTTTCGCTCAACGCGGGCGCGGCACTGGTGTACTCGGCCCGGGTCATGGATGCGGTGGCGGCGCACGAGAGCGCCTGATGCCCGCCGTGTCGCCAGGCATGGCCAGGTGCTGCCGGGCCACGCCCGGCGGATGCTCTCAGCGCAGCCGGCTCTCGGCGAATTCCCAGTTGACCAGCTGCCAGAATGCCTCCAGGTAGCGCGTACGGTCGTTCTGGTAGTCGGTGTAGTACGCGTGTTCCCACACGTCGCAGCACAGCAGCGGCGTGCTGTCGCCGGTCAGCGGGGTGCCGGCGTTGCGGGTGACCTGGATGCCAAGCTGGCCGCCGGGATGCTGCACCAGCCACACCCAGCCGGAGCCGAACAGGCCCAGCGCGGTGCGGTTGAACTCCTCGCGCAGGCGCTGCACGTCGCCGAACTGGCGCTTGACCAGATCGCCCAGCCGTCCCTGCGGCTCACCGCCGCCTCGCGGGCGCAGGCACTGCCAATAGAAGCCGTGGTTCCAGGCCTGGGCCGCGGCGTCGAACAGCGCGCCCTGGGCATGGCGGACGATCTCCTCCAGCGAGGCCTCTTCCCATTCGGTGCCGCGGATGCCGGCATTGACCGCATCGACGTAGGCACGATGGTGCGCGCCGTGATGCAGTTCCACGGTCTGCGCGGAAAGATGGGGCTGCAGGGAGCCGGACAGGTAGGGCAGGGCAGGCAGTTCGACGGGCATGGACAGGTTCGTGGACAGAGGGGCGGCGGCAGCCGGTTCCATCCGCTTACAATGGCGGCTACCTTGGGCAGTCTAGCCGACCATCGCGGTCGGTTTGTCCGGCGAAGCAAGGAGTGTGGTTGTGGCGGTAATGCAGCAAATCCAGGCCGAGGTCGATCGTTACCCGCTCGTGCTGTTCATGAAGGGCACCCCGCAATACCCGACGTGCGGCTTCTCCAGCCGCGCCGTACAGGCGCTGATGGCTGCCGGCGCCGTCTCCCTGCGCACCGTCAATGTGCTGGAGGAGCCGGAAATCCGCGCGAACCTGCCGCGTTTCTCCAACCTGCCGACGTTTCCGCAGCTGTTCATCAACGGGGAGTTGATCGGCGGCTGCGACATCATCATGGAGCTGTTCGAATCCGGCGAGCTCAAGCGCATCGTCGAAGAGGCGACCTTGGGATGAGTGCGCCGCCATCGACGTCACCGACCAACGGGGCGCTCGATGGCCGCCCGTTGCAGGACCGCGTGGTGCTTGTGGCCGGTGCCGGTGGTGGCCTCGGAAGTGCCGCCGCAGTGGCCGCCGCCAGCGCAGGCGCGACCGTGGTCCTGCTGGGGCGCAAGCCGCGCCGGCTGGACCGGGTCTACGCCCAGGTGCAGGCAGCCGGTCCCGAGCCCCTGCTGTATCCGCTGGATCTGGAAGGGGCCGGTCCCGATGACTACGCCGACCTCGCCCAGGCGCTGCAGACGGAGCTGGGGCGACTGGACGGGCTACTTGTCTGCGCCGCCCACTTTCCGGGCTTGACCCCGTTCGAACTGGCCGACCCGGCAAGTTTCGCCCGCGCCGTCCACGTCACCCTGACCGCACCCGCCTGGCTGGCGCAGGCCTGCCTGCCGCTGCTGCGCCAGCGCGAGGATGCGGCGCTGGTGTTCACGGTCGATGCCCCGGAACGGGTGGGGCAGGCCTACTGGGGAGGCTATGGCGCCGCCCAGCATGGCCTGCGCGGCCTGATCGCCAGCCTGCATGATGAGCTGGGCCGCAGTCCGGTCCGGGTCAGCGGCCTGTACCCGGGTCCCCTGCGCACGGCCCTGCGCGCCCGCGCCTACTCGATCGACCAGGACCCGGCTGCGCAGGGGCCCGAGGCCGCCGCGGCCGCGGCAGTGACCCTGCTGTCCAGTGCCGGCTCGGCCTGGCGGGGGCAGATCCTGGATGCAGGCAGCGCTCGCCCGGCAGAGTGAAGGGCGACGTAAGGCGGGATGAAGATCCCGTCATGATTGCGTTGCGATCCGGTGCCGTTTGTCGCACAACCGTCACATTGATGGCGTAGCGTGTTAATCTAGTGTTAACCGTTATGGCTGCCTTCAGCCAACACGGTCGGGAACCCCAGATCACTGTCCAGTCGGCCACCCGCAAGGCCGCTTGGATGCGTCTTTTTTCCGCCATCGCCAACTCGTATCGAGGCTACCCTAGATGACCCACCCACTCCGGATGTCCAAGCTCACCCTTGGTCTCGTGGCCGCACTTGCTGCCGCTCCCGCCTTTGCCCAGAGCACCTCTGCAGGTGTCGGCGGCCAGGTCGTGTCCGCCGCAGGCCAGCCTGTCGCCGGTGCTGAAGTCACCATCACCCACACCGAGTCGGGCACCGTTTCGCGCGCCACGACCGATGCGTCGGGTCGTTACAACGCGCGCGGCCTGCGCGTGGGTGGTCCGTACACCATCACCATCACCAAGCCGGGTGAAGGCACCAAGACCGAAGAGGGTGTCTACCTGAACCTGAACCAGGTCAACACCGTCAACGCCAACCTGACCGGCGACGTGGCGGCCACCAACCTGGACGCCGTGAATGTTGTCGCCACCGCGGGCGGCCTGGACATCTTCAGCGCCACCAAGATGGGTACCGGCTCGAACGTGACCCGCGAAACGATGGACGCGCTGCCGTCGGCCAACCGCAACATCCAGGACTACATCCGCCTGGACCCGCGCATCTCGCAGGTCAGCAAGGCTGACGGCGCGATCTCGGCTGGCGGTCAGAACACCCGTTACAACGCGATCCGTATCGACGGCATCAGTGCCTCCGATCCGTTCGGCCTGGGCTCCAACAACCTGCCGACCGAGCGTCAGCCGGTGTCGATGGATGCCATCCAGGAAATCAACATCGATCTCGCGAACTACGACACCACCATCGCCGGTGGTACCGGTGCGGTGATCAATGCCGTGACCAAGTCGGGTACCAACGAGTTCCATGGCACTGTCTACGGTTCCTACCGCGACAAGGACATGGTCCGCGAGGAACTGCGTGGCGAGAAGTTCAACGGCTTCGAGGACGAGAAGACCTACGGCATGACCTTCGGCGGCCCGATCGTCAAGGACAAGCTGTTCTTCTTCAGCAACTACGAGAAGTACGAGCGTTCGGCCGCTGGCATCAGCCTGAGCGACACCCCGATCGGCAAGGGCACCATCACCCAGCAGCAGATCACCGACGTCCAGAATTTCCTGGGTGGACTCGGTTATGACCCGGGCAGCCTGACGGCACCGAACAGCAAGACCGAAATCGAAGAGTACGCGGTCAAGCTGGACTGGAACATCAATGAGAACCACCGTGCGGCCCTGCGCTACAACAAGATGGAGCAGAATGTCGTCCGCTTCCCGCAGGTCAGCACCAGTGCGATCTCGCTGAGCAACTTCTGGTACCAGCAGCCGACCGAATACGAAACCTGGATGGGCGAACTGTTCAGCGACTGGTCCGAGAACTTCTCGACCGAGTTCAAGGTCTCGCACAAGGATTACTCGGCCAACCGCGTTCCGCTGGTCGACATGCCGCAGATCCGCATCCGTTCGGGTAACGACTCGCTGTACGTCGGTACCGAGCAGAACACGCACGTCAACATCGTGGAATCGAAGGAACTGAGCGCCTTCGGTGCCGGTACCTGGTACATCGGCGATCACACCGTCAAGTTCGGCTTCGATTACTCGAAGAACGACCTGATGAACTTCTACGGCCGCAACCTCAACGGCGTCTACGAGTTCAACAGCGTCGAGGACTTCCTGAACGGTCGCATCGCGCGCTACCAGCTGCGTGCCCCGCGCGCCGGCGGCAGCCGCAGTGATATCCCGGCAGACTTCACCCTGAAGAACACCGGTGTGTTCGTCCAGGATACCTGGGCGATCAACTACAACCTGAGCCTGATGTTCGGTGTCCGCGTCGACATGCCTGACTTCAGCAGCCAGCGCCTGTACAACCCGCGCATCGAGCAGCTGTACGGCTTCAACAACACCCAGCTGGTCGACAAGAACCTGGTGCAGCCGCGCGTCGGCTTCAACTACACCTTCGACAGCGAGCGCCCGACCCAGCTGCGTGGTGGCGTGGGCCTGTTCGGTGGCGCTGCCCCGAACGTGTGGCTGGCGGGTGCCTACCAGAACACCGGCCTGAACTACATCGAGTACGACGAGCGCAACCTGACCAGCGGCTTTACCCCGGACGGCAACAATCCGTACATTCCGGCTGGTGGCCCCGCAGCTGCGCGCCAGAACGTCGACATCATCGCCCCGGGCACCCGCCTGCCGTCGGTGTGGAAGGCCAACCTGGCGTTCGACCATGAGCTGCCGTGGTACGGCATCGTGGCGTCGGCCGAAGTCCTGATGACCAAGGTCAAGGACGGCATCTACTTCGACCGTCTCGACGTTTCGGCGCCGACCGCTTACGGCCAGGACGGTCGTGCGATCTACTGGGATGCGAATGGCCGTAATCCGGCAAACAGCCGCATGTCGGGTGGCACCAACTTCGGCATGACCACCGGCACCAACCGTGCCACCGACCGTGCCAACCGTCCGAGCGACATCGGCGACGTGCTGGTCATGCGCAACACCGACAAGGGTCGTGGTACGCAGGCTACCTTCTCGCTGGCCAAGCCGCTGACCGAGAACTGGGGCTGGTCGCTGGGTTACACCTATACCAAGTCCAAGGAAGTCAGCCCGCTGACCAGCTCGCAGAACACCTCGAACTGGAACAACACGCTGATCTTCAACGCCAACGAAGACGTGGCCTACGACTCGCGTTACGCGATCAAGGACCGCATCACCGGCACCCTGGAGTGGAAGCACAACTTCTTCGGTGACAACGCCACCCGCGTCGGCCTGTTCTACGAAGGTCGTTCGGGCCGTCCGTACAGCTACATCTTCTACAACGATGCCAACGGCGACGGTGCTACCACCAACGATCTGTTCTATGTGCCGAGCGGCCCGGGTGACGTGCTGTTCGGTTCGGTGGTCGGTGGTCGCTTCGTGCAGAGCGCGCAGATGGAGCAGGACTTCTTCAACTGGCTGGCGCAGAATCCGGAGCTCGATGCCTACCGTGGCAGCGTGGTCCCGGCCAACTCGCACCGTGCCAAGTGGATCAACACCTTCGACGTCCGCATCAGCCAGGAGTTCCCGGGCTTCGTGAAGAGCCACAAGGGTGAGATCGCGCTGGACATCATGAATGTCGGCAACCTGCTGAACAAGAAGTGGGGCCTGATCGACGACTACGGCTTCTACGCCACCCGTCGCGTCGCCAACTACGCGGGTATCGACCCGGCGACCGGCAAGTACGTGTACTCGTTCACCGGTTCCACCGACAACCCCGCGATCCAGGAAAACAACAACGACAAGGGCAACACTGCCGTGTCGCGCTGGTCGATGCAGCTGACCCTGAAGTACAAGTTCTGATCCGTCGGAACATCACGCAGTAGACGGAAACGGCCGGGGTAACCCGGCCGTTTCCCGTTCGGGTGAAAGTTCTTGCAGTGGCCACGACATCGGCGTAGCATCCGGGTTCGTGCGCGGCGCCGATGCCGCAGATGCGGTCCCGGAATGGCGAACGCGGTCAGCACATATCCAACGGTCGGGATTCCCGGCCGTTTTGCTTTTTAAGGGGGCGGCAGTACAGTCGGAAACCTTGAAGGAAGCGAAACGTTGGATATGACCACGAACGAAAAGGCAGCCCGTGCGCTGCCGGTACAGGACGCGCGGATCTACCCGCGCGGTGGGCTGGATGTGCTGTCGCGGGCAGAAGTGGCGCGCCTGCGCGACGCCTCCGGCGGCGGCATGCACGAGCTGCTGCGCCGCTGCGCGCTGGCCGTGCTGACCAGCGGCAGTGCATCGGATGATCCGCGCGCGGCGCGCGATCTCTATCCCGACTTCGACATCCAGGTCGCGCAGCAGGATCGCGGTGTGCGCATCGACCTGGTCAATGCGCCGGCGATGGCCTTCGTCGATGGCGAAATCATCCGCGGCGTGGCCGAGCTGCTGTTTGCCGTGGTCCGCGACCTCGCCTACATGGCCATCGAAATGGGCCCGGCCTACGCGGCCGAACTGGAGTCCTCCGAAGGCATCACCAACGCGGTGTTCGGCCTGCTGCGCAACGCCCGCATCCTCAACCCCGGTGACCCGAACCTGGTGGTCTGCTGGGGCGGTCACTCGATCTCGCGCGATGAATACCTGTACACCAAGCAGGTAGGCTACGAGCTGGGCCTGCGCGGCCTGGACATCTGCACCGGTTGCGGACCGGGTGCGATGAAGGGCCCGATGAAGGGGGCCACGATCGCCCACGCCAAGCAGCGCAAGACGGTGACGCGCTACATCGGCCTGACCGAGCCGGGCATCATCGCCGCGGAATCGCCCAACCCGATCGTCAACCATCTGGTGATCATGCCGGACATCGAGAAGCGCCTGGAGGCGTTCGTCCGCATCGGTCACGGCATCATCGTGTTTGCCGGTGGTGTCGGCACCGCCGAGGAGATCCTGTACCTGCTCGGTATCCTGCTGCGCGACGAGAACAAGGACCTGCCGTTCCCGCTGATCCTGACCGGCCCGACCGTGGCTGCGCCGTATTTCGAGCAGATCGACCGCTTCATCCGGCTGACCCTGGGCGATGCTGCCGCCGAGCGTTACGAGATCATCATCGGCGACCCGGTTGCCGTGGCCAGGAAGATGTCCGCCGGCATCAAGCGCGTGCGCGAGCATCGCCTGGCGCAGAAGGATTCGTTCTTCTTCAACTGGTCCATCGAGATTCCGTGGGAGTACCAGCAGCCCTTCGTGCCGACGCATGAGGCCATGGCTGCACTGGATCTGCACCATGGGCGTGCGCCGCATGCCCTTGCGGCGGACCTGCGTCGTGCCTTCTCCGGCATCGTTGCCGGCAATGTGAAGGAGGATGGCATGCGCCGCATCGAGCAGTTCGGGCCGTTCCAGATCCACGGTGACCCGGACATGATGCACGCCCTGGACGCGCTGCTGCGCGCCTTCGTCGAGCAGCGCCGGATGAAGATCTCCGGCGAGTACCAGCCCTGTTACCAGGTGCTGGCCTGAGACCATGCCGGCGCGATGGGGATCGCGCCGGCAGCGGTGGGGAAGGGCGGTTCGTCAAGCCTTTGACGCCCGTCGCCCCGGATTGACCGTTCATCCTGCCGCCGCTTGCTGGCGGCAGGGCGATGGCCCATGGTGGCGATCAATACGCTGGGGAGCGTCCACATGTCTTTGCGCCGGCAGAACGGCTTCACGCTGGTTGAGTTGATGATCACGGTGGTCGTGCTGGGCGTGCTGGCGACGATCGCGTTTCCGAGCTTCCAGAGCACCATCCGCTCCAACCGCATAGCCACCACCAGCAATGACCTCATCGCGTCGATGGCGCTGGCCCGCAGTGAAGCGGTCAAGAACCGCAGGGGTGGCGGCGTGTGTGCCTCTGCCGGAGGCACGTCCTGTGATGGCGACAGCTGGACCGATGGCTGGCTGGTCTGGGCCGACAGCAACGGCGACGGTGCGCTCAGTGCCGGCGAAACCGTCCTGCGCTACAGCCCCGGACGTTCGGCGCTGGTCGCCGTCGGTACGCCCGACCTGTCGGTGAGTTTCGACCCGCGGGGCCGCAATCGCGCCAATGCCACGCTCGACCTGACGCTGCGCCCGGAAAACTGCGGCAAGCAGCCGCTGCAGCGCACGCTTCGCCTGTCCCCGACCGGGCAGGTGCGTCTGTTGAAGGAGGACTGCAAGTGAGAACGCCCCGTTTCCGTTCCCCGCGCAACGCACAGGGCGGCTTCAGCCTGATCGAGGTATTGATCGCGATCCTGGTGCTGGGGGTCGGTTTGCTGGGTTTCGCACTGCTGCAGACGATGAACGTACGCTTCGTGCAGAGCGCCAACTATCGCACCCAGGCGACCAACCTGACCTACGAAATGCTTGATCAGCTGCGGATGAACCGCTCGATGGCACCGTCCTACGTGGGCGACTACACGGCGACCACCGCGGCCAAGAACTGCCTGCCACCGGTCGGCAACGACATCGGCAAGGACGCGTTCACCCTGGACTGGACCTGCCGTCTCGGCAAGGCGCTGGGGGATGGGGCCACGGCCAAGGTCGCACGTGCCGGCACCCAGTACACGGTCAGCGTGACGTGGGGTGACGAGCGCTGGAACGCTGACGCCAGCGATACCACCTTCAGTGCCGGGAGCCGCCTGTGATGCGCGCGCATTCCCCGGCCCGGCGCATGGCCGGCCTGTCCATGGTCGAACTGATGATCGCGCTGACCATCGGCGTGATCGTCATGCTCGGTGTCGTCCAGGTGTTCGCGGCCTCGCGTGCTGCCTATCAGCTGTCCGATGGCCTGGCGCGCGTGCAGGAGAACAGTCGCTTCGCCATGGATACCCTGCAGCGCGAACTGCGCATGGCAGGTCATTTCGGCTGCGTCAACGATCAGGCCCGGCAGTCGCCGGATGGCGTCTCGCTGTTTACGACGTTCGCGGCCACGCCTCATCCGGCGCTGGACTTCCAGCGATCCATCCAGGGCTACGAGGCGACCGATACGGCACCCGGCGATGCGGTGACGCTGCCGGCCACTCCGGCGACGGGCGGCACCGCGTACACGCCCGCATTGCCCGATGAATTCGCTGCGGCGCTGCCCAACCGGGTCAACGGCAGCGACATCGTCGCCCTGCGATACCTGATGCCGGACGGCGTGCCGGTCACGGCTTCCGGCGGTACCGTCGCGCAGCCGGTTTTCAGTTTCGACAAGGCGCGACTCGCCGTGCTGCAGAGTGGCGTTGCCGATTCCGGGCTGTACGGCGCTGCCGACTGCGCCAGCGCCACCGTTTTCCAGGCGCGCAGCATCGACAAGGCAGGGGGCACGATCACCTTCGGCGATGCACCGAACAATGCGAGCAACTTCATCCGTCCGGTGACCGCAGGCCAGGCGATGCTGCACCGTGCGGAAAGCGCTGTGTACTACGTGGGCTACGACGCTGCCAGTGCACGTTCCTCGCTGTACCGCGTGCGTTTCAACGCCACGCCCAATGGTGCGCTGGTCGCCGGCGCGCCGGAGGCCCTGGTGGAGGGTGTGGAGAACATGCAGCTGCTGTACGGCCAGGATCGTCGCCTGACCAGTGCCTACCCGACCGGCTTCATTGATCGCCAGGGCACCGCGGCCACCGTGCAGGCATCGGCCAATCCCAACATCAACGCCTGGCGGCGCGTGGGTGCCGTGCAGATGGGCCTGGTGATGGCCAGTCCCGATCCCTCGGCCGCCCCTCAGGCCGACCAGAATGCGGTGCTGACCTCGATGGGCGTCACGTTCACCGCGCCCGAGGACGGCCGCATGCGCGCCGTTTACCAGACCACCATCGCCCTCCGCAATCGCCTCTTCGGCAACTGAGGCCACCATGCATCCGCGCCCGCGCACCCCCTCCTTCGCATCGCACCGCCAACAGCGCGGCGCGGTGCTGTATGTCGCCCTGATCATGTTGATCCTGCTGGCCCTGATCGGCATCGCCGGCATGCAGGTGACCGGCATGCAGGAACGCATGGCCGCCAACTACCTGCGCTCGAACCAGGCGTTCCAGAACGCCGAGGCCGATGTACGTTCGCAGGAAGCGGCGATCCAGGCGGTCATCGACAGCGGCAAGATCTTCGAGGCCAACCAGGAAGAGTGCAGCCCGGTGTTCGACCCGGCGACCTGGGCCGATGGCAAGACCACGGCAACGGCGATCAATACCCGCCGCCTGGACAAATGCGTGCCGGTCGGGCCGCTGGGCCTGGGGCGGCGCAAGAACGAAGAGACCGAGAACATCTACCAGATCACCGTGTTGGCCAGTGACGATCCGGCCAATCCTTCTTCCAGCGCCGTCATCGACACGATCTTCATTCCATGAATACTCCGCGCCGATTCTCCCGCCTTGTCTCCTCCCCGTGGCTGCGTGCAGGCACCGCCGCTGCCGTGCTGGTGGGCGTGGGCGCACTGGTCTATCCGCTGTTCGCTGCGCTTGGCGACTATGACATCGCGCAGGAGCCGCTCTACAGCAAGAAGACACAGCCGCCGCTGATGATGATGGTGATGTCGCGCGACGAGCAGCTGTTCAACAAGGCCTACAGCGACTACAGCGATCTGGACGAGGACGGCACGCTCGACACCACCTACCAGGACAAATTCGACTACTCCGGGTACTTCGACTCCAATCTCTGCTACACGTACAGCAGCAGCCAGTTCAAGGCCACGGCCAAGGCGACCGGCACGCAGAGACACACCTGTTCGGGTACCTGGTCCGGCAACTTCCTCAACTGGGCGACCATGAGCCGCCTGGATGTGATGCGCTACGTGCTGTACGGCGGCCATCGCATCACCGATACCGCCAGCAAGACGGTGCTGGAGCGGGCGCAGATTCCCAACGACCTGCACGCCTGGGTCAAGGTGTACAGCGGCGCCGACATCAACAACTTCACCCCGTACAAGACGACCATGTCGTTCTGCAATGCCAGCATCAGTGCCACCGGCGCACCGCTGATGCGCGTTGCCAGTGGCAGCTGGGGTGAATGGGCCTCGACTGCCGGCTATCAGTGCATCGTGGGGCGCAGCGACGAGGGCAAGGATGACTCCCCCCGATCGGTCGCGGCCGACCTGAATGTCCGGGTTGAAGTCTGCGCCACCGGTTCTGGAACCTTCCAGGAAGCGTTCTGCCGCAAGTACAACGACGGCACCCGGGACTACCTGAAACCGGCGGGACTGCTGCAGTCCTATGGTGAAAGTGGCCGTCTGCGGTTTGGTCTGGTCACCGGCACCTATGTCAATCCGCGCGATGGCGGCGTGGTCCGTCGCAACATCGGCAAGATCGCCGGCAACGGCACGACCTTCTGCGCAGCCGGCGACGAGATCAACCTGTCCAATGGCCAGTTCTGCAACACGCTGACGGGCGGGGCCGAGGGCATCATCAATACGATCTCCAACTTCCGCATCGACCAGTGGAACTGGAAGGACAAATGGACTGACTGTGACGACTACAGCATCCTGAATCGCCAGGGCTTCGACGGCCGGGGCAACCTGACCGACCCGGGCAACGCATCCAAGAAGTGCAGCGCCTGGGGCAATCCGTTGGCGGAGATGTATGCCGAAGCGCTGCGCTACATCAAGGGGGAAACGAAGGGAATCTACAGCGCCAGCGGTGATCTCAGCGGCCTGCCCAATTCGGTGGCCTGGAAGGATCCGTACCGGTCGCCGAACGACGGCGGCAACTCCTACTGCGCTACCTGCAACATCCTGGTGATGTCCTCGGGCCTGCCGTCCTTCGACAGCGACAACATCGGTACGGTCACTGGCCTGACCACGGCAGCGGCGGCCACCGATGCGATCGGCAACCAGGAGAACATCACCGGTGGCAGCTACATGGCAGGCCGTGTCGGCCTGACCAATCGCTATGCCTCGATCAACACCCATGAGGACATCTGCCGTGCGGTCAAGGTGACAGGCCTTTCGCTCGTGCGCGGCATCTGCCCGGACGTGCCGTCCACGGAAGGCAGTTACCTGATCTCGGGGCTGGCCAAGGCCGCTGCCGAGACCGATCTGCGTCCGGGCGTGCAGGACAAACCCAACACCTACAAGCTGACCGCCACCACCTACACCGTGGCCATGGCTGAGAGCCTGCCGAAGTTCGAGATTCCGGTGGGCAATGGCAAGATCACCCTGGCCCCCCTGTGCCAGGCCAACAACACCGAAGGAGCGGGCATCAACAGCAGCGGCTGGCGCAGCTGTTTCCTCGGCTCGGTCGGCGTCGGCACCAAGCGGTCAGCGGTATCGCCGAACTATGTCTATGGCCGTGACTATCGTGCCGATGGCAAGGCCGGCAGCTTCTCGCTGGTCTGGGAGGATTCGCTGTGGGGCAATGACCACGACAACGATGTGGTCTCCATGCTCAGCTACTGCGTAGGCAGCACCTGCAGCGACGGTGGCACGACGCCATTCCGCAACATCTGCTGGCGCTCCAACAGTGGTGAATGCAGCAACAACGCCGTTCGCAACAAGGTCGGCGAAGACGAAGTGCTGGTCCGCATCGAGAACCTGTCCGCCTATGCAGGCAACGCGATGCTGACCGGCTACACGATCGTGGGCTCCAATGCGGCTGACAACGTGCAGCGGCTGGTGCTGCGCCCCGGCAACCGCAACGGTTCGGTGCTGAGCACCAGCGCCGATCCGCCGGCTACCTGGACCGGCGCGGTCGTGATGCGCTACAAACTGGGTACCGGCCAGGCCGGGCAGCTGGAAAGCCCGCTGTGGTACGCCGCCAAGTACGGCGTGCCGGAAGGCAGGAAGTGGGACAGCAAGGTGCCGGGTGTACCGGACAACTACTTCCTGGCGCGCAATCCGGCCAAGCTGAAGTCCGCGCTGGAATCGATCTTCGACAGCGCTGCGGCTGGCGAGGCTCCGGTGGGTGGCAGCGGCACCGGCGCCCGTGTCAACGCCGGCTCCTTCACCGTGTCCGCGCACTACACGGTGCCGTCGGGCTCGAACGACTGGACCGGTGATGTCATCGCCAGCCAGACCACGAGCACCGGAGGCGCCGGCGCTGAACTGTGGCGTGCGTCGACCAAGATGAGCGCCTCCGGGCGGACCATCGTGATGTCGACCGCACCCACCTATGTGAACACGTCCAACCAACTGGTGCCGGTGGCAGCGGCCGATTTCACCGCCGACAACGTTCCCGGGCGTGATCGCGCCGAGAAGCTCGGCAACATGGGGCTCAACACGGTGCCGAACTGGTTCGGTTCGCACACCGTGGCGGATCTGGTCAGTTACCTGCGCGGCTCACCGGTGAGCGGTTTCCGCCCGCGCAGTTCACTGCTTGGCGATATCGTCAATTCCAGCGTGGAGATCGTGTCCAACAAGGACGACTACGGCTTCACCTCCTGGCAGGCGCAGGGCGGAGTGAGCTGGAAGACCTCGCTGGGTTTGAGCTATCGGGCCTACCTGGCGACCAAGGTGGCAAACGGTGGCCCACCTTCGATGGTCTACGTCGGTGCGAACGACGGCATGCTGCATGGCTTCAATGCCAGCACCGGCACCTCGGCGGGCAGCGAGCAGTTCGCCTTCATTCCATCGGCTTCGCTGCAGCACATGGCGGAGCTGGCCAACCCCACCTATGGACATCGCTACTACGTGGACGGCGGACTGACCTCGTCGGACGTCTACTACGGCGATGCCTGGCGCACGGTACTGGTCGGTTCGACCGGCGGCGGCGGCGCGTCGCGCGGGCCGTCGGCCACGGCAGTGGGCAACGGTTCGGTGTTCGCCCTGGATATCAGCAATCCGACCGGGTTCACCGCCAGCAACGTGCTGTGGGAGATTTCCGGCAAGACCGAATCGGACCTGGGCTTCGTCATGGGCAAGCCGGTCGTGGTGCCCGTTGCCGGCCCCAATGCGGACAGTCCGCCCCGGTTCGTCGCCCTGTTCGGCAACGGTGTCAATTCCAGCACCGGCCGACCGGTGCTCTATGTGGTCGACATCCGCACCGGCGAGATCCTCAAGCGCGTGTACCCCACGGCGGGCAAGTACGCAGTCGCCAATGGCCTCAACCATGTCACCGCGGTAGCACTGCACAACAGCAGTGGCCTGGCCGATACCGTCTATGGCGGCGACATGCAGGGCAACATGTGGCGCTTTGACCTGCGTGGCGGTGATCCCAGCGCCTGGAATGTGGCCCTCAACGGCACGCCGCTGTTCACCGCCGTGCGCAGCGCTGTCGCCCAGCCGATCACCGGTGCGATCGAAGTCTCGGCAGGGCCGGGCGGTGGCGTCAGCCTGTTCTTCGGTACCGGTCGCTACTTCACCGCTGACGACAATGCAGTGACCCGTAATTCGCCGGTGCAGACGCTGTATGGGCTCTGGGACAACCTCTCCACTGCCATTTCCAGCCGTGATTCGCTGGTGGGGCAGACCGTCAGTGCCAATGGTGCCGGCTTCCGTGACGTGTCGGGCAACGGCGTGGACTACGCGAGCAAGCGCGGCTGGTACGTCGACCTGATCGTGGGTTCCGATGTGGAGGGTGAGCGCTTCTTCGGCTATCCGACGCTGCAGGGCGGCGCGGTGATGTTCACCACCTATGTGCCCGGGCAGGCGGTCTGCGGCACCGGCGGCGGCACCAACTGGCGCTATCGCCTGAACATGCTGACCGGCCAGCCGGCGATGAGCGGCTTGACCGACGAGGTTGGCGGAAACGCGCTGTGCGGCGCCAACTGCGGTGCCGGTGCGCTGACCCGCGGCGGAGACATCGCAACCGGTGCCCCCGTGCTGTCCACCAATGTCAACAGCACCACCTTGAAGGGCTGCGATCCCAGCGATCCGAAGTGCACGGTCGATGGATCGCTGGACCGCTGCATCGTGGCTCTGAACACGCCGGGCGCGGATACTGCGTATGGCCAGCGTGCCTGTGGTCGCCAGTCGTGGCGCCAGATCCGATGACTACCAGGAATACGGGAGCTGCCATGCGCACATCCAGCAGACAACAGCAGGTAACGGGCTTCACCCTGATCGAACTGATGATCACCGTTGCCGTCATCGCGGTGCTTGCGGCTGTGGCGTTGCCTTCCTACCAGCGACATGTGCTGAAGACACACCGCGCGATGGCCAAGGCTGACCTGGTCGAGATCGCGCAGCTGCTCGAGCGGCATCACACCGTGCAGAACAGCTACGACGGATTCTCGCTGCCGTTCAGCCAGTCGCCGCGGCAGGGCTCGGCCCGCTATGCCATATCGTTCGACGGCAAGGCGACCGCCGGGACCTATACCCTGCAGGCGGTTCCGGAAACCGGCCAGGACAAGGACGCGTGCGGCACGCTGACACTCGATCAGGCGGGCCGCAAGACGCCGGACAGCAAGACCAACCCGGAGTGCTGGTAAGACGGCAGCGGCGAGTGTGGAAGGGGCTTGCACCCCACTTCTGGAATTGGCTAGAATGCGCACCCCGCCCGAATAGCTCAGCCGGTTAGAGCACTTGACTGTTAATCAGGGGGTCGTTGGTTCGAGTCCAACTTCGGGCGCCAGTTTCGAGAAAGCCGCGAGCAATCGCGGCTTTTTTCGTTGGGGCAGGCCGCGCCGGATCAGCAGGGCGTAGGCACGCGTGGGCGCAGGCTCCGGATCCGTCCGGGGATGTTGATGATCACGCGGCTGTGTTCCAGGCCCTGCACGCACAGCACGATGGACTGGTTGGTGCCGGCGTTGCGCCCGTCAGCGCGGAATCGGATGTGGGCGCGATGGTCGCTCGCCCGCAGTTCCACATGGCGATGGCGGTTCTCCTGGGTGTGCAGCAGGGTGGTAATTCCCCCGCTGGCCACCCGCGGCTCAACCTGAACGCGCCAGCCCTGGCTCCAGCGGTTGTCGCAGCGGCTGCCGTCGCCGGAGCCGCACACGGTGACCGGGCGTCCCTCGGTGATGGCGGTGCTGCGCGCCAGCGACAGGCTGCCGACCAGCTGGGCACGCAGGGATTCGGCCTGCAGCTGGCGCATCGCGCGCTGCCAGGGGCGCCAGGCCACAGCCAGCAGTACGCACAGGATCATCAGGACCACCAGCATTTCAGGCAGGTGGAGCCCCCGGGCCTTGCGCGCGGGGTGTTTGCAGAGGGTCTGGAGCATGCCCACAGCCTGCCGGCCCCGCCGGCCGGTCTCCATTGGAGGTTGGCGCGTCGGGGTGTCCGGCTTCCCCTCAGCCGGCCGTCACCGGATGCCCCGTATACTGGCCGTTCCCGGGATCTGGCAACATCATGAGCGACAGTTTTGAACTCGTCTCGCCGTATTCACCGGCGGGCGACCAGCCGAACGCCATCGCGAAGCTGACCAGCAATTTCGAGTCCGGCATCGCCAAGCAGACGCTGCTGGGTGTGACCGGCTCGGGCAAGACCTACACCATCGCCAATGTCATCCAGCAGATCCAGAAGCCGACGCTGATCATGGCGCCGAACAAGACGCTGGCCGCACAGCTGTACGGTGAATTCAAGGCGTTCTTCCCGCACAACGCGGTGGAGTATTTCGTCAGCTACTACGACTACTACCAGCCGGAGGCCTATGTGCCGTCGTCGGACACCTTCATCGAGAAGGACAGTTCGATCAACGAGCACATCGAGCAGATGCGGCTGGCGGCGACCAAAACCCTGCTGTCGCGGCCCGACGCGATCGTGGTGGCCACCGTGTCGGCGATCTACGGCCTGGGTGCGCCCGAGGATTACCTGTCGCTGCGCCTGATCCTGTCCAAGGGTGAACGCATCGACCAGCGCGACCTGATCAATCATCTGACGCAGCTGCAGTACACCCGCAACGAATACGAACTGCAGCGCGGCACCTTCCGCGTGCGCGGCGAAGTGATCGATGTGTTCCCGGCGGAGTCGGACAGCGAGGCGCTGCGCATCGAGCTGTTCGATGGCGAGGTCGAGAAGATCACGATGTTCGATCCGCTCACCGGAGAAACCCTGCGCAACCTGATGCGCTTCACCGTCTACCCGAAGACCCACTATGCGACGACCCGCGAACGCGTGCTCGCGGCGATCGAGACCATCAAGGTGGAACTGAAGGAGCGGCTTGAGCAGCTCTACGCACAGAACAAGCTGGTCGAGGCGCAGCGCCTTGCCCAGCGCACCCAGTTCGACCTGGAGATGATGGCCGAGGTCGGCTACTGCAACGGCATCGAGAACTACTCGCGGCATCTCACCGGCAAGGGCCCTGGCGAGCCACCGCCGACCCTGTTCGATTATCTGCCGGCCGACGCGTTGCTGGTGATCGACGAATCGCACGTGACCATTCCGCAGATCGGCGCAATGTTCAAGGGCGACCGGTCGCGCAAGGAAACCCTGGTCGAATTCGGCTTCCGCCTGCCCTCGGCGCTGGACAACCGCCCGCTGCGTTTCGAAGAGTGGGAAGCGCGCTCGCCGCGCAGCATCTACGTGTCGGCCACGCCGGGCCCGTACGAAATGCGCGAGTCGGGCGACGAAGTGACCGAGCTGGTGGTGCGGCCGACCGGCCTGATCGACCCGATGGTGGAGATCCGCCCGGTCGCTACCCAGGTCGACGATCTGATGAGCGAGGCCAACGAGCGCATCAAGGCTGGCGACCGCGTGCTGGTTACCACGCTGACCAAGCGCATGGCCGAGAACCTGACCGAGTACCTCACCGAGCATGGCATCCGCGTGCGCTACCTGCATTCGGACGTGGACACCGTCGAGCGCGTGGAGATCATCCGTGATCTGCGCCTGGGCAAGTTCGACGTGCTGGTCGGCATCAACCTGCTGCGCGAGGGCTTGGACATGCCCGAGGTGTCGCTGGTAGCGATCCTGGACGCGGACAAGGAGGGTTTCCTGCGCTCCACCGGTTCGCTGATCCAGACCATCGGCCGTGCGGCCCGCAATGTGCGCGGCAAGGCCATCCTGTACGCCGACAAGGTGACCCGTTCGATGCAGGCCGCGATCGACGAGACCGACCGCCGACGCGCCAAGCAGGTCGAGTACAACGAAGAGCACGGGATCATTCCCCGCTCGGTGGCGCGTCCGATCACCGACGTACTGGAAGGTGCCCGATCCGAAGCGGCCGAGAAGGAATCGCGCAAGGGAAAAGGCAAGGGCAGGCCTGGAGTGGCCGAGGATGTGGCCGACTACCGCGCGCTCGGGCCGGCGCAGCTGGCGGCGCGTCTCAAGGCTCTGGAACAGCAGATGTACCAGCACGCCAAGGACCTGGAATTCGAGGACGCGGCCCGCGTCCGCGACCAGATCCGACAGCTGAAGGAGGCCAGCCTGGGCTGAACGCGACAGTGCCGCGCTTCTTCACAAAAGTGTTGCGCTTCCGGGCCGGCATCCGTAATATACGCGGCCTGCACCGACGCATTCGCGGACGTTCAGACCCCAAAACGGGCGGTTAGCTCAGCGGTAGAGCACTACCTTGACATGGTAGGGGTCACAGGTTCGAACCCTGTACCGCCCACCACGACGTTCTCGAAAGAGGGCGGTCGTGAATTGAAAGCCCGGCCCTGGCGCCGGGTTTTTACGTAAAGAGGCCCGCTGGCGGGCCGCAGTAACACGATGGGCGGTTAGCTCAGCGGTAGAGCACTACCTTGACATGGTAGGGGTCACAGGTTCGAACCCTGTACCGCCCACCACCTGGCTCCCGGCCCTGCCGGTGCAGCGGTGGTAATACGAAAGGCCGGCCATCGCCGGCTTTTTTCATGGGCGCATGCAATGGCCGCGTGATGTCACGTCCGCGTGGCCCGGTGGTCAATGACGAGCGTCCGCCGTATCCGCCAGTGCCCATCGATACGCTCCCACAGCTGGATCATGCGTGCCTCGCCGACGATTTCGCGATGGCCATCGGCCTGTTCCTGCGACAGGCACTGCTGTCCCACCCGCAGCAGTCGATCCTGGCGCAGGTGGAAGAGCCGCAGGCTGGCAGGTTCCAGTTCGCGCTGCATGGCGGGCTGCGCCACCCTCGTCGATGATTCGGACTGTAGGGGCAGATCGACCAGCACGGGCTCGTCGGCACTGGTGGCGTGACCGAACGCGCCAGCGCACAGCAGCAACAGGGCAAGCATCGGCATGGCACGGTGCTCCAGCGGGAAAGTGCAGGCAGACTGGCACTTCGCCGCCGGGCCCACAGCCAGCCTGCGACGAACACCCGGATTGAGCCGCCAAACGCAGCCAGGCGCCGATGAATCCGCACCGGGCAGGCGTAGACTTGCGGCGCCCGCGCAATCGCGGCCATCACAAGGAGCAGCTGCAATGAGCGATCACGTTCCCGTTTCCAGGCCCAACCCGCTGCTCGACCTGTTGTTCGGCGGCAACATGCTGGCAGGCACGTTCAAGGCCGTGGTCTGGGTGGCCATCCTGTGTGCCGTGCTGGCCTGGACGACCTGCCGCTGATGGCGCGCCTGCGTGCCGGCGTGCCGCACACTCGGACACGCGTGGCCCGCATCGGCTGCGGACGGGTGCCGTTCTGGGGGGCGGTCAGGCGCTGAAGGCCTGGCGCAGGCTGCGCAGTGTCGCCTGGCGGTGCTCCGTCGTGCAGGGCTCACCCATCTCCAGTTCCTGCAGGCGAAGGCCGATCAGGGTCATCGACAGGGCGTAGCCGCGTGCCGCGTCGGCTACCTTCGACAGGCCCACTGCACGACGGGTCAGTGCATCGACGTGGTCCAGGTCCGGCAGAAGGCCGAGATACGCGCGTTCGGCGCTGTCCAGATCGGGGGCGCGCAGGATCGCGTGCGCATCGGCTGCGGGGCTGGGGGAGGCCATGGGGATTCCTCGTCCGGGGAGCGCTCGGTCAGAACGAACGCATCAGGGAAATGAAGGCGGATGTCTGGCTGCCACGGCGCGCCATCGGGCTGTCCTTGACCGCATCGCCGAACCATTGGTTGGCCACTACGCCGGTGGCGCGCCATCTGCTGCCCAGTGGCGTGCTGACCGCGATCTGCACGCTCGGCGAGGTGGCGCTGACGGGGCTGTAGGCGGCCAGGCCCGAACGCAGTGCTTCCTCGTCGCTGATGCCGTAGTAGTAATCGAGCAGGCGCGCACTGGAATGCACCACTCCGGCCCTCGGCACCCAGGTGAAACGACCGGCCTGCAGCGGATAGCTGTAGTACAGGCTTGATTCCAGGCCGCCACCATGGCCGCTGATCTCGCGCATCACACTGGCTTCGACGATGCCCCAGTCGGCGCTGTATTCGGCATTGATGCCTCCCATCGCCGACATCTGCCGGCTGTGCAGGCGGCGCAGCTGTGGATCGTTCACGTCATCGGTCTTGAAGCGCAGCGTGTAGGGCGTGAGCGCCGCCGACAGGCGCAGGCCCTCGCCCTTGTACAGGTACATGCCCAGCGAGCCGGGGCTGGCGAAGAAGCGCTCGCCCTGCCAGGAGAGGGCGGGCACGACCAATGGCTTGACGTCGTAGTGCGCGTAGGCGCCCGATGTCGCGCCGACCGTGATCCCGGCCTTCACGCCGGGTGTCTGTTCCGCCGCCTGGGCCAGCAGCGGCATCGACAGCACGGCGGAGAACAGCATCGGGCGCAGCAGGGCAGAGGGCGACAAGGGCATCGATCGACAGCTTTGCAGGGGATGAGGCTGCATGCTGCGGTGTCAACATTGTCGCAACATTGCGTCGATGCATACGGAGCGCGACGGGGCCCTGGCTGGCACAATGATCCGAACCGTTTCCCGCAGCAGAGACCTCCATGCGCATTCTTCTGGTCGAAGATGATCCCGACCTCTCGCGGGCCCTGCAGTCCGGGCTGGAGCGGCAGGGCGTGGTCGCCGACGTGGTCGGCAGCCTCGCCGAAGCCGCCATCGCGTTGCGCGAACCGGTGCACCAGCTGATGCTGCTCGACCGCCAGCTGCCGGACGGCGATGGTGCCACCTTCGTCGCTACCGCACGCACGTTGCGACCGAATCTGGCGGTGATCATGCTGACCGCCAAGGGCACGCTGTCGGACAAGGTCGAGGGCCTGGATGTCGGTGCCGATGACTATCTGGTCAAGCCGGTGGCGATCGAAGAACTGATGGCACGCATCCGCGCGGTATCGCGTCGGCCATCGGCGATGGTCACCCCCAGCCTGCGGCTTGGGCAGCTGGAATTCGACTTCGAATCGCTGCAGGCGCAGGTGCAGGGCCAGACACTGGCATTGCCGCGCCGCCAGGTGCTGGTGCTGCAGGCGCTGGCGATGAGGCAGGGGCGCACGGTCACGCGCAGCGCGTTGGAGGCGGCGGTCTACGGTTTCGATGACGAGATCCAGTCCAACGCGCTGGATGCGCACATCTCCAAACTGCGCAAGGCGCTGCAACAGGCGGGCGCTGGCGTGGAGATCCATGTCATCCGCGGCGTCGGCTACCTGCTGGCGGAGGCCTGACATGGCGCGACCGATCCGATCGATCACCCTCGGCCTGGCCTGGCGGTTGTTCCTGGCGCAGGCGTTCACCGTGCTGTTCGCCGTGGTCGCACTGATCCTCACCTGGGGTGACAAGGATTCCTGGGGCATGGACATGTTCACCGCCGAGGCGGTGGCCAAGGCCGTGCACAGCCAGGATGGGGGCCTGGCGCTGGACGAGGCACGCTGGCAGAAGCTGGATGCGCGCGCCGGTGGCAACCTCTGGTTCGCCGCCGTCGATGACCGGGGAGCCTGGCTCGAGCGTGGCAAGGTACCGGCGATCCATGCGCCGCTGCTGGCGCGGCTGCCGACGCTGGGTGCCACCGAACTGGGTTCACTGGTGCCGCCCTATCTGGACGTGGCGCGGGTGATGATCCGCAACGAGGACGGGCGTCGCATCACGGTGATGGTGGGGGGCGCACCGAAGGGCGGCCTGCTGGATGGCGCGCTGATGGTGCTGCGCCTGATTGGCCTGTGGTTCTTCCTGCCGCTGATCGTGGTCACCCTGCTGGTGATGCCGACCGTGATCCACCGCGCGATGCGCGGTGTCCGACGCTCCGCGCAGCAGGCCAAGGAACTGGACATCGGCCAGCCGGGCGCGCGGCTGGACGCGCAGCTGGTCTCGACCGAGGTCGCACCGCTGGTGGAGGCGTTCAACGATGCCATCGACAAGGTGCAGCAGGGCTATGCGGCGCGTGACAAGTTTCTTGCTGATGCCGCGCATGAGCTGCGCGTGCCGATTGCCGTGGTGCAGGCGCGCCTGTCGCAGCTGCCGCAGGGCGAGTTGAAATCGCAGTTGCTGACCGACATTGCTCGCCTGGGCAACGTGGCCGAGCACCTGCTGGATCTGCAGCGGCTGGATCGCAACACCAGTGCGATGCAACGGTTGGATCTGGCCCTGGTGGTGCGCGAAGCGGCGGCCGAACTGGCTCCGCTGGTGGTGGGCGCCGGCTACGGTTTCGAGGTGGACGCACCAGAGACGCCGGTGTGGATCCACGGCGACAGCCTGGCGCTGGGGCGGGTCATCGCCAATCTGGTGCACAACGCCATCGTCCATGGCGGCGGGCGTGGCACGATCTGCGTACGTCTTGACCGGACCGGTCTGCTGGAAGTCAGCGACCAGGGCGCGGGCGTGCCGGTCGGCGACCGCGAGGCGATCTTCGAGCCCTTCCATCGACTGCGTGCGGCGGGCAGTGGCAGCGGGTTGGGCCTGCACCTGGTCAAGGAGATCGTCCAGCATCACGGTGGCTCGGTCAGTGTGGGTGAAGCCGTCGGCGGCGGCGCCAGCTTCCGGGTCAATTTCCATCGCGGCAGCGTGCGGCGCTGACCGCTGCGCGGGTCGTTGCCTGATAGGAGGACAGGGGCAGCACGCGGCAGGCTGATGCGATGGCCGCCGATACTCCGTTGCCCGCTCCCATTGGCGGGGTCTGCACTGCCGCGTTCGTCAGCGGCGCCCTGGCGTGCGTGCTGCTGCCCGCGTTGCCACCGCTCTGGAGCTGCGCGCTGGCGAGCACCGTGGCCGGCCTGGGGTGGGCGCTGCCGTGGCGCGGCCGCGCGGTTGCCGCGCTGCTGTTCGGCGCAGCGTGGGCGGCCCTGCATGGTCAATGGACGCTGCAGCAGCAACTGCCGCCGGCCATGCCGGTCCGCGATGCCGTGGTCAGCGGGCGCGTCGTCGATCTGCCGGTAAGGGCGGGCGGCCATACCCGTTTCGTCCTGCAGGTCGGCGATGCACCGGGGCATCCCGCACTGGCGGGCAAGCGCCTGCAGATCACCTGGAGCGATCCATGGCCCGGAATCCGCACGCGCGTTGAGGGTGGGGGCCGTCATCAGGTCCGTGCGGGGGCGCAGTGGCGGTTGCCGTTGCGGCTGCGGGCGCCACGCTCGCGGATCAATCCTGGCGGCTTCGACGCCGAACGTCATGCCGTGCTGGCGGGCATTGCCGGTCACGGCACGGTGCGTGCAGCGGGCAGTGCGCGTGAACTGCAGGCGCCGGACGGGCTGCTGGCCTGGCGCGAGGGCAGCAGCGATGCGATTGCAATGCAGGTTCCCAGCCCCGCATCGCGCTTCATCCGCGCGCTCGCGCTGGGCGATACCCGATGGCTGTCCGACACCGATTGGAATCAGTTGCGTGCGCTGGGGCTGACCCACCTGATCGCCATCTCGGGCTTCCACGTGGGCCTGGTGGGTGGCTGCGCGGCACTGCTGTGCACCGCAGTGTGGTGGCTGTTGCCGTCGCTGGCCCGTCATTGGCCGCGTCCGCAGGCCGCTGCGTGTTCCGCCGCGCTGGCAGCGGCCGGCTATGCCCTGGTGGCCGGCGCGGAACTGCCGACCGTACGCACGGCGTTGATGATCGGGCTGATCGCCTTGGCACGTGGGGGGCGGCGACCTCCCGACGTGGTCCAGGCCGTGTCACTGGCGGCCCTGGTGCTGCTGTTGCCAGCACCACTGTCCGTGCTGTCGGCCGGCTTCTGGCTCAGCTTCGGTGGCGTGCTTTGGCTGCTGTGGTGCCTGCCGACGGCAAGCGCCGACAGTGTGGGGAGCCGCCTGCAGGCCTTCTTCGCGGCCCAGGGGGTGGCCAGTCTCGGCCTCCTGCCGCTTTGCGTGGCCCTGTTCGGAGGCGCCGCGCGCCTGGGGCCTCTGGTCAATCTGCCGGTCATCCCGTGGTGGAGCCTGCTGGTGGTGCCACTGGCACTGCTTGGCACCGCTCTGGATGCCCTGTACAGCGGGGCGGGACGATGGCCCTGGCGCGCAGCGTCCTGGCTGTTCGACCTCAGCTGGCAGGCCCTGCAGCCGCTGGCAGACCACCCGCAGGCGATGTGGTGGCTGGCCGAGGCTCCGGCGTGGACCGTGCCAGCGGCCTTGGCGGGCCTGTTCTGGTGGTTGCTGCCGCGCGGGGCCGGCGGCGTGCTGGCCGGCGCGCTGCTGTGCCTGCCGCTGTCATGGCCGTCACGTGACATACCGGCTGCCGGGGAGGTGCAGCTGCTGGCGCATGATGTCGGGCAGGGCACGGCGGTGCTGGTGCGCACGGCACGGCATGCATTGTGGTACGACGTCGGCCCTGCGATCGGTGGCGATGGCGACGAACGGGTCCTGCTGCCGGCCGTACGTGCGCTGGGTCAGGTGCCGCCCGGTCGCGTGGTGCTCAGTCATGACCATCTGGATCACACCGGCGCACTGCCGCGGCTGCGCCGGCAGCTGCCGCACCTGGAGCTGCTGGCACCCCCAGGCAGCAGCCTCGACGGTGCCGGCAGCTGCCATCGCGGCGTTCGCTGGCGGTGGGACGGGGTGGACTTCGAGGTGCTGCATCCCGGGCCCGACGTGCCGACGGCCGGCAACGAGGACAGCTGCGTGCTGCGCATCGCCAGCGCACATGGCGTGATCCTGCTGGCCGGCGACATCGGCGCGGCGACCGAACGGCGCCTGGTGGAGCGGGCGCCCGGCGAGCTGCGCGCGGACGTGGTCCTGGTTCCGCATCATGGCAGCGGGGGCAGTTCGGATCCGGCCTGGGTGGCAGCGGTGGCCCCCCGGCTGGCCGTGGTCTCGGCCGGGCACCAGAACCGTTTTGGCCACCCGAAACGTGACGTGGTGCAGCGCTGGCGCGCCGTGGGCGCCGAAGTGCTGGCTACGGCCGAATCCGGCGCGATCCGCATATGGCTTGGCGCACAAGGCCTGCAGCTGCGTGAACAGCGCATCCACGCGGCCCGGTGGTGGGATGCCGCTGGGCGGGCGCGGTCGGCTGTTATCCTATCGCCGATCGAACAGGCGGCCGCTGGGCCGGAGGGTTGAAACGTGTGGGAACTGGTCAAGGCCGGTGGCTGGCCGATGGTGCCGCTGCTGCTGTTGGGCGTACTGGCTTTGGCAATCGTCCTGGAGCGCTTCTGGTCCCTGCGGCGCGCTGAAGTGCTGCCACCGGGGCTGGGCCAGGAAGTGCGCAACTGGGCTGCGCGCGGCAAGCTCGACCCTGCCCATCTGCAGACGCTGCGTGCCAACTCGCCACTGGGAGCGCTGCTGGCCGCCGCGCTGGAAGCACGCAATCGTCCGCGCGACCAGATCCGCGAGCGCATCGAGGACACCGGCCGCCACCTGGTACACCGCATGGAGCGGTTCCTCAACGCGCTCGGCACCATTGCCTCGGCCGGCCCGCTGCTGGGCCTGCTCGGCACGGTGATCGGCATGATCCAGATGTTCCTGGGCATCCTCGACCACGGCGTGGGCGATGTGAACCAGTTGGCCGGTGGCATCGGCAAGGCCCTGGTCTGCACGGCTACCGGCATGATCGTGGCGATTCCTGCGCTGATGTTCCATCGCTATTTCAAGGGCCGGATCCACGGCTACGTGGTGGAGATGGAACAGCAAGCCAGCGCGTTGCTGGATACGCTCGATGGTCGTCCCGGCGTGATGGCGCCCGCACCGGCATCGGCTGCACGTGCCGCTGCGCCCGCCCCGGCGAAGGCCTGATCGATGCGTATCGGCAACGACCGATCCCAGGATGAGCCGCATATCGATCTGGTACCGTTGATCGACGTCATCCTGGTGCTGATCATCTTCTTCGTGGTCACCACCACCTTCGATGCGCGTTCGACGCTGCAGGTGCAGCTGCCCACCGCCAGCCAGCAGCACACCGATGAACCGCCGCGTTCGTTGAGCGTGCTGATCAATGCCGATGGCCGCTATTTCATCAATGACCAGGAAGTGCTGCGCAGCGACGTCGAGTCGGTCAAGCAGACCATTGCCGCTGTGGCGGGCAGTGATCGCGAACAGACCGTGCTGCTGCGTGCCGACGCGCGCACTCCCTACCAGGCCGTCGTGACCGCGCAGGATGCGCTCGGTCAGCTCGGTTTCCGCCGTATTGCAATCGCCACTGCGCCAGAGGTGCGTCCATGAGTTCCAAACACGCGCCGGTGTGGCCGATCTACAAACGCCTGCTGGGCTATACCCGGGCCTATTGGGTGTTCATGGTGGCCGCGGTCATCGCGATGGTGGTCGAAGCACTGGCCGGCTATCACTTCACCAAGCTGATGGAGCCGCTGGTCAACCGGGGCTTCGTCAACCCGGAGCCGCGCATGGCGGTGATCCTTCCGCTGACCATCCTGGGCCTGTTCCTGATGCGCAGCCTGGCCACCTGGGTCAGCGACTACACGCTGGCCAAGACCGGGCGCAGCGTGGTCCGCGACCTGCGCGAGCAGGTTCTGCAGAAGTACCTGCACCTGCCGTCTTCGCACTTCGACAACGAGGCGACGCCGGTGATGGTCAGCCGCCTCAACTTCGACACCGAGCAGGTCACCCAGGCCAGCGCCGACGCACTGAAGACCGTGGTCGCCGACACCCTGACCATCATCGCCATGCTGGTGGTGATGCTGCAGATGAGCGTGAAGGTGACCCTGGCGATGCTGCTGGTGGTGCCGCTGATCGGCGGCATCGTGTCCTATGTCGGCAAGCGCTACCGCCGCATCAGCCGCGGCATCCAGGACGGCATGGGCACGATGGCGCAGACGGCGGAACAGTCGCTCGCCGCGCAGCAGGAAGTGAAGGTGCATGGCACGCAGGCGCATGAGATCGCCCGTTACTCGCGCCTGGCCAACCGCATGCTCGCGCTGAACATGAAAGTCGAAGTGACGCGTGCCGCCGCGTCCAGCGTGGTCCAGTTCCTCGCTGCGCTGGCCCTGGCGGTGATCGTCTGGGTGTCCACCCGCGAAGCACTGGCCGGCAAGCTCAATGCGGGCCAGTTCATGGGCCTGATGACCTCGATGATGGCGATCATCCCTTCGCTGCGGCGCCTGACCAGCGTGCAGACCTCGATCTCGCGTGGCGTCGCGGCGGCCGAGCGCCTGTTCGGCATCATCGACATGCCGGTCGAGCGCGACGACGGCACGCATGTCGTGCAGCGCGTACGCGGTGAACTGTCGTTCGAGCACGTGATGCTGCGTTATCGCGAAGACAGCGGCATCGCCCTGGATGACATCAGTTTCGTTGCCAGGCCCGGAACGGTCACCGCCATCGTTGGTCGTTCCGGCAGCGGCAAGACCAGCCTGATCCGGCTGGTGCCACGGTTCTACGAGCCCAATGGCGGCGTCATCCGGCTGGACGGCGTACCCCTGGACGACTATCCGCTGGCTGACCTGCGCCGGCAGGTGGCGATAGTCGGGCAGAAGGTCATGCTGTTCGACGACACCATCGCTGCCAACATCGCCTATGGCATGGATGCGACCGACGAGCAGATCCGTGCCGCGGCCGAAGCGGCCAATGCCTGGGAATTCATCGCACGCATGCCACAGCAGCTGCAGACGCCGGTGGGCGAGAACGGTGCGCTGCTGTCCGGTGGCCAGCGCCAGCGCCTGGCGATCGCCCGCGCGATCCTGCGTGATGCACCGATCCTGATCCTGGATGAAGCCACCGCGGCGCTGGACAATGAATCCGAACGGCTGGTGCAGGACGCGCTGCAGCGACTGATGCCGGAGCGCACCACGCTGGTGATCGCCCACCGCCTGTCCACCATCGAGCACGCCGACCAGGTGCTGGTGATGGATCACGGCCGCATCGTCGAACGTGGCACCCATCATGAGCTGCTTGCCATGGGTGGCCTGTACCAGCACCTGCACAGCATGCAGTTCCGCGAAAGGCAGGACTGATGGCAGGCAAGGGTACCCAGACCCCGCCGTACTGGTATGACGGCAGTTCGGTTCCATGGCCCATGCGCCTGCTGGCTCCGTTGTATGCCGGCGTCACCGCGCTGCGGCGACGCCTGTACCAGCGTGGTTGGCGCAAGCGCCACACGTTGCCGGTGCCGGTCATCGTGGTCGGCAACATCACCGCTGGCGGCACCGGCAAGACGCCGTTGACCATCGCCCTGGTCGAGCGTCTGCGCGCGGCCGGCTGGACGCCAGGCGTGGCGAGCCGTGGCTATGGCCGCGAGAACGCCGACAAGGCGCAGTGGGTAAAGGCCGATACGCCGGTTGCGACCGGCGGCGATGAGCCGGTGCTGATTGCCTGGAAGACCGGCGTGCCGGTGCGCGTCGATCGCGATCGGGTGGCGGCGGGCCGTGCGCTGATCGAGGCCGGTTGCGATGTGATCGTCTGCGACGACGGCCTGCAGCACTACCGGCTGGCGCGTGACATCGAAATCGAAGTGGTGGATGCGCAGCGCCGCTACGGCAACGGCCGGATGATCCCGGCCGGCCCGTTGCGCGAGCCGGTCAGCCGCGCTGCCGAGTGCGATTTCCGCGTGGTCAACCTGGGCCAGACGGATGAGGACGGCGCGGCGCAGGCCTGCGGATTCGGTCAATGGCCGATGGCCCTGCATATCGACACCGCACAGCCTCTCGCGGGGGGGCGTGCGCGCCCGCTGGGCTATTTCAAGGGCCAGCGCGTGCATGCCGTGGCGGGCATCGCCCATCCACAGCGCTTCTTCGACATGCTGCGTGCGCGCGGCATCGGCGTGGTGCCGCATGCCTTCGCCGATCACCATGCCTACCAGCGGCAGGATCTGTCCTTTGGCAGCCAGCTGCCGGTGTTGATGACCGAGAAGGACGCGGTGAAGTGCCGCGCGTTCGGCAATGACTGGTATTACGCCGTGCCGTTGCGCGCTGAACTGCCTGCCGCGTTCTGGGTGGCGCTGACCGATCGCCTGGACAAGCTGCGACCGAACTGAGCGGCCGGGCGACGCTTGCAATCAGGCGCCGCTGGCCACATTCCCGTTGTAACGAGCCTGCCGAGTACCGCCCGCATGACTGAATTCGTCGTTGCCATCCCCGCCCGCTATGCCGCCTCGCGGCTGCCGGGCAAGCCGCTGCGCTTGCTCGGCGGCGATCCGCTGGTGCTGCATGTGGCGCGCCGTGCGCTGCTGGCTGGCGCGCGCGAGGTATGGGTGGCCACCGACGATCAGCGGATCGCCGACGCACTGGCGGGCCTGGGCGAAGTGAAGGTGGCGATGACCGCCGCATCGCATGCATCCGGCACGGATCGCCTGGCCGAGTGCGCGCGCATCGCCGGCTGGGACGACGACACCGTGGTGGTGAACCTGCAGGGCGATGAGCCGTTCGCGCCGGCGGCCGGCATCCGCGCCGTGGCCGAGGCGCTGGTCGATGGCGCGGCGCCGATGTCGACCCTGGCTACGACGGTCGAGGACGCCGAGACCTTGTTCGATCCGAACGTGGTCAAGCTGGTGCGCAATGTGCGCAACGAGGCGCTGTACTTCAGCCGCGCCCCGATCGCCTGGCACCGGGACGGTTTCGCACGCAGCCGCGAGGCCCTGCCTGAAGGCCACCAGTGGCTTCGTCACATCGGCATCTACGGTTATCGCGCCGGCTTCCTGCAGCAGGTCGCGGCGATGCCGCCGGGCCGGCTGGAGCAGATCGAAGCGCTGGAGCAGCTGCGCGTGCTGGAAGCCGGCTTCCCGATCAGCGTCGCCATCTCGCCTGAAGCGTTTCCGCCTGGCATCGACACCCCGGAGGACCTGGAGCGGGCCGAGGCGGTGCTGCGGGCCATGACCCCGCAATGAAGCTGCTGGTCGTCTGCCTGGGCAACATCTGCCGCTCGCCGATGGCCGAGGGGGCATTGCGCGCGCGCCTGGAGGCATCCCCATTGGCCGGCCGTGTGCAGGTCGATTCGGCCGGCACGGGCGACTGGCACGTGGGCGAGCCGCCGGACCGGCGGGCGATCGCCTGCGCAGCCGGCCATGGCGTTGACATCAGCGGGCTGCGTGCCCGCCAGCTGCGCGCCGATGACTTCCAGCGCTTCGACTGGATTCTCTGCGCCGATGAGGCCAACCTGCGCGATGCCGGACGGTTGGCCACCGCGCAGGAGCGCCAGCGCCTGGCCCTGTACCTGCCATGGTCAGGCGGGCAGGGCGCGGCCGCCATTCCGGATCCGTATACCGGTGGCAGCGATCATTTCGAGCAGGTCTGGGCCCTGGTTGACCAAGCGGCAGAACGTGCGGTGGCACGACTGTTGCATGACGTCGACTCCGGCATAATCAGGGCATGAACGCCCAGCCTGTCCCGGACCTGCCCGAGTTCGCCACCTGGCTCAACGCCACCCCCTGCACCCTGGCGGAACTGCGCGGCCGGCCGGTCGCGCTGCTGTTCGTCAACGCTGCCTCTGCCTGGAGCGCACAACGCCTGGCCGAGTTCGGCCAATGGCTGTCGCGCCATCCGGGCAAGCTGCAGCCGCTGGTGCTGCAGGTGCCGCGCTTCGACTTCGAGCGCGACGCCGATGCCGCGTTGAAACTGCTGCGCCGCCAGGGCCTGACCGCCCCGGTACTGCTGGATGCGGATTGGGACGGCTGGCGCCGTTTCGGCGTCACCGCGTGGCCGACCCTGATCCTTCTCGATGCGCAGGGACGCGAGCGGCAGCGGCTGGTCGGGCAGGGCGCTGCGGGCGAGCTCGAGCGCGCGCTGAACGCACTGTGCGAGGGTGCACCCTCGGCCCCGCCGCGCGGTGGCAACGAGCTGCACCCCGAGCCGCGGCATGCGTTGCGCTTTCCGCTGGGCCTGGCGGTCAGCACCGAGCGCCTGTACATCGCTGACAGCGGCCATCACCGCATTCTCGAATGCAGCCATGGCGGCCGCGTGCTCCGCCAGTTCGGGCTGGGGACCGCGGATTTCATGGATGGCAATCTGGCCGAGGCCGCCTTCCACAGGCCGCAGGCACTGGTGCTCGAGCGCGACGCCCTGTACGTCGCCGACACCGGCAACCACGCCATCCGCAGGATCAACCTGTTGACCGGTCTGGTCGACACCCTGTGCGGCAATGGGCGCCCGGGCGCGCCGGTGGAAGGGCCTGTCGCCCAGCCGCGGCAGGTGCCGCTGGATCATCCGGTCGGCCTCGCCATCGCCGACAACCAGCTGCATATCGCCATGGCGGGTGATAACCGGATCTGGAGCTACCACCTCGGCCAGCGCAGCCTGCAATGGCGCGCAGGCAGTGGCGCGATCGACGAGCGTGACGGCAGTGGGCATCTGGCTGCCTTCGCGCAACCCACCGCGCTTGCCGTAGTACAACAGGTTCTGTACGTAGCCGATGCGCTGGGGTCTTCGATCCGCGCGCTGCAGCTGCGTGGGGATCTGGTGCAGACGCTGCTCGGGCAGGGCACGTGGCGTTTCGGCGAAGCCGACGGCCCGCGTGCCCAGGCCAGCCTGCAGTTCCCGCAGGCGATTGCGCTGAGTCCGGGCGCACCGCTGCTGTGGATTGCCGATACCGGCAACGGACGCCTGCGCACGCTGCGCCTGGGCGGCGGCGAACTGACCACGCAACCGTTGCCACGGCGCCTGCATGGCCCGGCCGGCCTGGCCGTGGGCGCGGGCGCGGTGTGGATCGCCGAGACCGACGCGCACGCCGTGCTGCGTTTCGACCCTGACAGTGGCGTACTCAGCGAAGTACCGATCAGCGAATGACCGACGTCCCCGTCCCGGCCTTCGACGGCAAGGCCTTCGCGGCCCAACTCAGTACCGCCCCCGGGGTGTACCGCATGTACGCCGCCGACGACACCCTGCTGTACGTCGGCAAGGCACGCGCGCTTCGCAACCGCGTGGGCAGCTATTTCAATGGCAGCCCGAAGAACGCGCGGATCATGTCGATGATCTCGCAGATCACGCGGATGGATGTGACTGTCACGCGCTCGGAGGCCGAGGCGCTGCTGCTGGAAAACCAGCTGATCAAGTCGCTGGCACCGCGCTACAACGTCTCCCTGCGCGACGACAAGACCTACCCGCACGTGCTGCTGACCCGCGAGGAATGGCCGCGCATCGCCCTGCACCGGGGGCCGCGTGCGATCCCCGGCCGCTATTTCGGGCCGTATCCGGGTGTCACCGCGGTGCGCGAGACGCTGAACCTGATGCACAAGCTGTTCAAGCTGCGCAGCTGCGAGGACAGCGTGTTCCGCAACCGCTCACGGCCGTGCCTGCAGTACCAGATCGGCCGCTGCAGTGCCCCCTGCGTCGAGCTGGTACCGGCAGGCGAGTATGCCGAGTCGGTGCGCCGCGCGGCGCTGTTCCTGGAAGGCAAGAGCGATGAGCTGACCCGGGAACTGGGTGAGCAGATGCAGGCTGCCAGTGAAGCGCTGGAGTTCGAGCAGGCCGCGCGCCTGCGTGATCTGATTTCGTCGCTGCGCAGCATGCAGACCCGCCAGTACGTCGATGGCCGCGCCGCCGACCTGGACGTGCTGGCCGTGGCCATGCAGGGATCGCAGGCCTGCGTGCTGCTGCTGGCATTCCGCGATGGGCGCAACCTGGGCACCCGCCCGTTCTTCCCCCGCACCAATGGCGAGGACAGCCCGCAGGAAGTGCTGGCGGCGTTCGTCTCCCAGTACTACATCGAGTTCGAGCCACCGCGCGAGATCCTGCTGGATCGCGAGATTCCGGATGCCGATCTGCTGATGGCCGCGCTGTCTGCTTCGGCCGAGCGCAAGGTGCAGCTGAAGTGGAACGTGCGCGGCGAGCGCGCCGGTTATGTGGAGCTGGCCAGCCGCAACGCGCAGCTGACGCTGGCCACCGAGCTCAACAGCCGCAACGCGCAGCACGTGCGCAGCGAAGCCCTGCGCGAGATGCTGGGCCTGGCCGAGCCGGTCAAGCGCGTGGAGTGCTTCGACATCAGCCACACGCTGGGTGAGGCGACCGTGGCGTCCTGCGTGGTTTTCGATGCGGCCGGTCCGGTGCGTGCCCAATATCGCCGCTACAACATCAGCGGCATCGAGCCGGGCGACGACTATGCCGCCATGCGTCAGGCCATCGACCGCCGCTTCCGCCGTGCCGTGGAAGAGCAGGGCGTACTGCCCGACGTGCTGCTGATCGACGGTGGCGCCGGCCAGCTGGCGCAGGCGCAGGCAGCGCTGGCCGACCTGGGCGTGGAGGGCGTATTGCTGGTGGGCGTGGCGAAGGGCGTGGAGCGCCGCGCCGGTCATGAGGCGCTGGTCATGCCCGACGGCCGCGAGCTGCGCCCCGGTGCCGCCAATCCCGCCCTGCAGTTCATCCAGCAGGTGCGCGATGAGGCGCACCGCTTCGCCATCACCGGTCACCGCGGCCGCCGGCAGAAGGCGCGCATGACCAGCAGGCTGGAAGACATCCCGGGCATCGGCCCGCGTCGTCGTGCCAGCCTGCTGAAGCATTTCGGTGGGCTGGTCGGCCTGAAGGCGGCCGGTGAAGCGGAGATCGCCAAGGTGGAAGGCATCAATGATGCCCTCGCGGCCCGTATCTACGCTAACCTGCACGGGTTGGCCACGCCCGATGCGGCCGATTAGAGAGAGAAGCGCGCAAGCATGAAGTTGACCCTGCCCACCTGGCTGACGCTGTTGCGGATCGTGATGATCCCGGTGCTGGTGCTGGTGTTCTACCTGCCCTACACCTGGACCAACTTCGCTTCGGCGGCGATCTTCGGCTTGGCCGCGATCACCGATTGGCTCGATGGCTGGATCGCCCGCCGCTATCAGCTGGAATCGGCGTTCGGCGCCTTTCTCGACCCGGTGGCGGACAAGTTGATGGTGGCGGTGGCGCTGTTCCTTATCGTGCAGGGGCATCCGACGCCGTGGATGGCGTTCTGGGCCGCCGTCATCGTTGGCCGCGAAATCGCGGTCTCGGCATTGCGCGAATGGATGGCCGAGCTTGGCCAGCGTGCCAAGGTGCGGGTGGCGATGATCGGCAAGGTGAAGACAACCGCGCAGATGGTTGCGCTGCTGTGCCTGCTGTACTCGGTCGCGCCCAGCGTGGCGGTCGAGGACATCTGGATGGGCTGGCCGATCTTCCACATCGGTGACTGGACGCTGGCCATCGCGGCAGTGCTGACGCTGTGGTCCGGCCTGCAGTATCTGCACGCGGCCTGGCCGAGCCTGCGCGAGGACGAGCGTGCCGCACGCGAGCGCTCACGACAGAAGAAGCTGGGCAACGGTTGATCCGCGGCAGACCGGATGCCCATCCGGGTGCGAAGGGCGCTGGTGCTGGACGCGCGCGGTTGAAAAAAGGCCTTGACGCCCCTTCCAGAATGGGTAGAATTTCGCCTCCCAAGCGGGAATAGCTCAGTTGGTAGAGCGCAACCTTGCCAAGGTTGAGGTCGCGAGTTCGAGTCTCGTTTCCCGCTCCAGATTCTGAAAGAGAGGCCTCTGGCCTCTCTTTTTTTATGTCGTGCCGGCCCTGGATTGCCGGGCTTTCCGCTCATCCGAACCTGAACGGAAAACGGGAATCGCCGAGGAGATTTCTGTTGACGCATTGCTGCAATCTCGACACAATAGCGCTCCTTCGACGCAGGTCGAACGGAATCTGCGGGAATAGCTCAGTTGGTAGAGCGCAACCTTGCCAAGGTTGAGGTCGCGAGTTCGAGTCTCGTTTCCCGCTCCAATTATGGATCTGCAGATTTCCAAGGAAGACTGTAGTTCATTGAAAAAAGGCGCTTCGGCGTCTTTTTTCGTTTCAGCCTGGCTCACTGCGATCTGTCGGCACACGGACCTTTTCAGTCCAGACATTAGTCCATGCAACCCAGACTCTCACCCCGGCGGTTTGTTGCTGAAGGCGGAGCGTCGTGCGTTTCGGGCACTGCGGCCGTGTACTCAGGAAGGGAAGGGTGGCGCACGCAGGGAAGGATCGAACGGGCGATTGATATGACGTGGTGCCACTCATGGCGAACTGTAGAGAGTTGCGCGTGTCTGCACGGGGAACATCATTGGAAAAATAGACTGCGGCGTCTGGGTTACTCCCCATGGCGTTGATTCTCCTGACTTGGGTTGTTGATGGCTACTGCATATCAACTGGAGGTCTGGGAATCGGCAAGGATTCGAGATCTAGGCGGGCAATTGGCCAAGCGCCGAGCTGGGGGCGGCTCAGTACTTGACGATGTCTACAGGGTAGCTGTCATCGTTATGCTCGGCTGCCTCTATCAGGATCTCTTCGAGCATAGGAATCAGTTCCCGGCCCGAAGACGTCATGAAGTAATTGCCGAGGGAGGTAATGCCTCCTGATATTTCTCTGCCCCGCGGAGGAAGGATGTTGGGCTCCTCGTAGCTCCATACCACGTTTCCCGGGTTGATCTGCGAAAGCTCGAGCTCAATGGTTCTAAGCTCAATGAGTGCGGCGTTCGCTTCTGTTGATGGCAGTTCTCCCTTGTATAGATTTCCCATTATTAATGGAAATCGGGGAGCCCCAGCCCGAAGGTTCAAGATTTACGGCTATCGTTGAGAAGAAGCAGTATAAGAACCCGACGCTTCCAATCTCGTCTGTTATTTGACCAAGTCTGATGCCAACTGCCATGGTTGCCTCCGTCTCCATACCCGGTTTCTTGATTGGCTTCTGGATCATCCAGCGAACCTGGCGATCTCGGTGATCAGTTCTGCATCGCGGACTGTCCAACCTACAGGCGGTGCGCACCATAGTGCCTGCGATAGCCCAAAGCATGTGCCCGCTTGGCGACAGGCGGGTTTGACCAAGGCGCTTGCGTCGGTCTGCTTAGGCGTTGCAATGGACTGCGCCTCGGTAAAGTCAGATGTGCGCATAGGGTCTCCCTCGTTGAGAAAGGATGTCAGGATGATCTGCCTGCTTGATGCCTGTCAGGTCAGTAGCCTGCTTAGGTACTCTGGTCAACCCTACAGGAGGATGCTGAATTGGTAGTCAATAATTATTGAGGTCGGAAAAGAAATATTCGCGACGCTTGGTGTTCTCCAGGAAGACCATCATCCATGCATCCATGACTTCAAAAATATCAATTCCAAACTCTGGATTGGCAGGGTCTTCATGCCACCATATCAAGCCTTCGGTATCGGTATGTCTACTTGAGTCCACCGCGACATAGTCTCCGCCGCCGTTTGAGAACACCGTGGTCCAATTCTCAGCAGAAGAATCGTCTTCCTCCTCAATCAAATCGGAAATCCGTGACTGGTCGGCAAGACATTGCGGACCCATTGAGTGGGCGGGAAAAAAGGCATACCCGTCGTGCACTTCGCGATAGAAATCTTGAAGCCTGGCGGGAAGGTTCCTGAACTTTCTGATCTTCTTGGCTGCATTCCGTTCTACAGGTGTCCCACCTACGTAATAGAAGAAGCTATCGCCGTCATGAAAAACATATGCCATTTCGACTTTGGCGCTCAGTAGCACTACGGTGCCCAGCAGGCAGTCGTTGAGCAGTGCAATCGTTGATGGGAATTCATCTGAAAATGAGGTCCAACCATCGGGATACGCTGGCGCGATATCAAAGCTCAGCCCGAATCTATCCCACCCTCTGGGAAGGGCTACGTCTCGAGGGACATCCTTGAGTTCATAACATACCTTTCGATGAGGGAATGTGGTGCCGAGGTCTTGGATGATGTCGCTGCGTGTAATAATTGCATTGATCCTGTAGGGGCGAGCGTCGCATGGCACGTGCTCGGCCTTGCTCTCGATGTACTCGGAGATGGTGTTCGATGGCTCTGTCAGGAAGAGCTCTTTGTTTATGGGGGACTGGAGCCATTGCTTTATCCAGTTGCGAACTCTTTTGTCTAGCTTGTCCATCTGTTTTGTAGCGTTCATTTTCTCTCCAGCGTAGGCTTGGAGGCGGCTAAAGCGTTCTGCGCAGCCATCGCTTAGGTCATCAATAGGTGGGTCGTATTCCTTGGCTCTACCCTTCTTGCGGGTAGGCCCGGCGACCTTCCATTGCAGGCGGGAATAAGATCGAGGAAGTCCGGACTTTCAGCGGATAGGTGCCTGGTTTGCTGCGGCTTTCGAAGGGCCTCCTTGATGCCGTCGTTCCCCGGAAACTTCTGGGGAGCAGCCAAACGACCAACGCGAGTTGCGCAGATCGTTCTGACCCTGCAGGGCGGCAGTCGCCTTCGTCTACCGGGTCAGGTAACCCCGCTCTCTCCAATACCGCATCGCGAAGCCATCGTCTTTTGCGAAGTAGGGCGCCTGGCCGTCCAGCAGGTCGGCGTTGGCACGACGCATTTCCCGAGCGCCGATCTTGAATAGTCGCAACGCATCCGCGAGCTCAGGCCCTCCGACCGGATCAATCTGGACCGCGGGCTCATCTCTATCCTGGTCATCCTTGTGGCGGATACGGACGCGCTTCTCGCCGTCCATACAGATTTCAACGTCGTAGTAGTAGCTCTCGATAGTGCTGGTCCCGTCGGGTTGACGCAGTTCCCTGGATAGGCGAAGGAGGGGCTCTTCAGGGATTGGCCCACTTGTCTGCTGGCGAAAAGCCGCATGGCAATGGCCGACCCAGAGGCCGCACCGATCCTCATCCTCGTAGTCATCGTAAGGTTGGCAGATCTCCAGCCCCAGAAGGGTGCAGATGTCTGTGGGAGAAATGATCTGCGTGGCCCAATGGCGACTGCACACTCCTTCTTGAAGGAAGCGCCAACCCGTGAGGATCAACTCCACGAAGGGAGGGTGGATTTCCTCCGCCTCAACCTGGGTCCATTCGGCTTCATCTTGGGCCGTATCGTTGCAGATGTACTTCCAGAGACCCCAGCCCTTTTCAGGTTGGCGTCCCAGAAGCCGATCAATCAGACCGACGCTTGTCTCCGTACGCTCCATTACCAGGCGAGCGCCAATCCCTTCTGACGCAGCCTCCATCTGGACGATGTACACGGGAGCTTCCGGATGCGCGATGTCCACGTGTACGCAAAGTGAGATTCCGCCCCGGTTGAACTGATAGCTGCACGTGTCCTTCGGCACCATGTCCTCGCCACAGATCCGCAGGAAGTTCTCTGGGCTGATATTGGCATCGCTGAACAGGCTGAGCGTGCACAGCAGGGGATCTGCCGCTGTCAGGCCGTCCTTGCGAATGACGCTTCCGCCAGCGGCCCACCGTTCAACAATCGCTGCCGCGTCCAGTGACCAGCTGCTATCCGGATGAGGGTCTTCTCTGAAAAGGCAGTCGGGATCGATGAGCTGTGCCAGCTCATCTCCATCCATGGCGTCGACATCGTCAATTCTGCGCAGGCACTGGATCGAACCCTCGATCTCTACGGAGTAGTCCGTCTGGATGAGCAGAGACACCTCGGCAGAGCCGACAACGTGCAGATAGCCGTGGTTGTAGTCGCCCCAGTACAGCTCTTTGACACGGAGACTGCCGCCCACTCTGATCTCCTGCCCACCGACGACCGCATTGGATGTCGTCAGATCGCCCGAGACAACAAGTCCACACGCGCCGTCGGTCTCCAGGCTGTGAATGTGGCGAGCGATTTCCAGATTGCCGCGGACCAGGATGAACCGTATGTGCTCACTCAGTGCTTCCTCTTCTTCCTGCCATGGGGCCAGCGGGTTGTCCAGATCCAGCGTGTCGAGCATCAGGTTCCCGGGTGCGAGGAGAACCAGGGTGCTTGAGTTCTCGGTGGCGTATCCCTCCTCACGATAGAGCGAGTCCTCTGGGACCTCGTCCTTGACGTCCTCGTAGCGGACCACCTGGAAGGGGCACTCCGGAGAAAGCCGGGCAACGATCTTTTCAAGCGTCGGTGCGGGCGGTACTCGCGTGATCGCGATGAGTTCGCCATTCCACAGTTCCTGGAAGAGCCGAAACTCAACGAGCTGGGCCAGCATAGAGAAGTGCACCGCTGCATCGACTACCTGCAATGAGTCACGTTGTGCGGCGCCTCCAAGGCCGAGTGCGGGGAAAAATCCGAAGCATTGGCCTACACCCAGGGGGCCATGCTTCAGCACTGCTGCCTCGAACAGTGGAAGGCCGTCATGGCCTACCAGATCCAGCTTCTCGTCAGGCAGCCGGAAGACAGAAGTTGCAGTTCCGCTGATACAAGCCGGTGACAGTTTGTTGTCCGTCAGTCGCCTGCAGAGGATTGAACCCCTCAAGAGATCGATCTGGCCCGGGCCGTATTTCGTATGGACGAAGTAGATGGTGCCGAACGCGGAGTAGGCGTAGGCGAGTGTGTCCGATGGAGCGAGATCCGGAACCTGCCGCAGCGCCAGCTCCATCACCATTGCCAGATCCTGCGGATGGCACAGCTGGATCCGTCCATTTCTGAAGACTGATCGCCCACGCTTGATCAACTGATTGCGAATTCCGGCGGGCATCAGGTTCTCGAGAGCCTCTGCGTCTGCGTTGCTGAGGCGATGAGAATCCAGAAGGTTCGATTGCTGCATGGGTGGTCCTGACTCGACAAGAGGTCGCTGCGTGGCGCGGTCGATCAGAACACTGCCGGCACTCGAGAGCTCGGGGCAGCTACTGTCCTGTATGGGACTGATCAGGAGCTATGCAACTACTCCGAAAAGTGGCAGCAACAGGCGTGGGTCCAGCGTTCACCGTTCATCGTCGAGACGGCGCACAGCGCCAGCAGCGATCACGATGGATGCATCGTCTGCGCAGGAGTAGGCGCGGTACCCGTCCATACCCTTCCATCCCCAGCGTCGTCAGCGGACAGTGCAGCCGCGCGACCAGCAGGTGCAGCGGAGGATCGACAGGGCCCGTCGCGTGCGAGCGGGGCTGGGCGGGCGGCGTACCCAGCGCGGAAGCGTGAGACTGTTCCAAAGACTGTTGACGGCGTGAAGGAACTTCGACACAATGGCGCTCCTTCGACGCAGGTCGAAGAATCTGCGGGAATAGCTCAGTTGGTAGAGCGCAACCTTGCCAAGGTTGAGGTCGCGAGTTCGAGTCTCGTTTCCCGCTCCAGATTCTACAGGGCCCCGGTTGGGGCCTTGTTTTTCTCCCGCACTTGGCAAGGCGGGGCCCGTTGAGCCACAAGGCTTTTCGCGCAGTCAGAAAAGTGAAATCAGGTGTGAAATCGCTGGTGTGAGTTCCGGGCTTCCGGTATCATGACAGCCTATGCGGGAATAGCTCAGTTGGTAGAGCGCAACCTTGCCAAGGTTGAGGTCGCGAGTTCGAGTCTCGTTTCCCGCTCCATGTTCCGACAGGCCCCATCGCGGGGTTTTGTCATGTCAGGGGCTCCATTCCTGGCGCGCAGTACGTTGGCCTCATGGCAGAGTGGCTATGCACCGGATTGCAAATCCGTTTACAGCGGTTCGATTCCGCTTGAGGCCTCCAATTGAAAAGCCCTGACTTCGGTCAGGGCTTTTTTTTTGCGCCGTCATCCTGCGCTGCCAAACGTGCCTGACGTCCCAGTCTCAGCCGCCTACGACATGGGAAGGGGGTATGGTCAGTGCAGAGGCCTTCGGGCGCGGCAATGGCAGGCAGGGAGACTATGGCGCGTGGCGGACAGGCGGTGGATCGGCAATGAGCAAACCCACAACGGAAGTACGCTGGCTGACATTCCGGCTGATGAACGGACAATCGATCGGACCGGAGCGCCTGCGCGATGGCTGGAGCACCGCTTCGGAAACCCGCCACTGCGGGGTCCGGCGCGAGGCCATCGAGGGGGCAGGTGTGGTCTACGCGCTGTACGGGCCTGCCAACCTGGCATCGCCGCGTCGTGCCGAGATGCGCATGCGTGAGTTCCTGATGAGCAGCGGCTACACCTTCACCATGGGCACGCTGGGCGGCTAGCGCATCGCGGCGGCCTTCAGGGCCGCGACCACCTGTTCTCCGGAGAAGCCACAGTGGCCCGTGCCTGCTGCGGGCAGTACGCGCGGCAACGGCGTCGCACCCGCGTGCGCGGCCAGTTGCGGGTAGCGCTCCTGCATGCGCGGTGCGATGGTGGGATCGTCGTTGTTGAACTGGATCACCAGCGGCCGCTTCAGCGCCCCGGTCAATCCGAGTGTTTCGCGCACACGCGCCTGTGCTGCGGGAACGGCAGCGATGCGCTGCACCCCTGCATTGAACGCGACGTCATCGCCGAATCCACGATAGACGACGCCGATGTTGCCGACTGGCATGCCTCCACTGCGCTTGGCCAGTTCGTGCAGGACCAGCGCGTGCAGGCTGATCGTTCCGGGCAGCGCATCGGATGCGACCTGCAGTTGTGCGGCCAGCAGTGCAGCGGAGTGCGGCGCGCGTTGCAGGGCGTTGACGATGCCTTGGTACAGCTCGCCCTGTGGTACCGAAGCGGCTTCGCTGGATGCCAGGCCAGCAGCAGGCAGTCCTTCGGCATGCGGGAAGAAGTAGTCGAACGCGACCACGGTGGTGAGCAGGTCGCCGGCCAGCTGCTCGCCTGACAGGTTGGCGCCGCATAGCGAAACACCACCGGCGTAGTGGGCCGGATGCCGTTCGAGACTCGCCACGGTCACCGCACCGCCCATCGAAAAACCGAGCAGCCAGGTATTGCGCACGCCCTTCAAACCGGCCAGCGTGTGCTGACGCAGGCGTTCCACATCGTTGATGGCATCGGCCACCGCCCACCCCTGGCTCGCGTAGGCGCTCTGTGCGACCGCGTAGCCGGCCGCCAGCAGAGGTGCGGTCGCCTCGTTGGCGGCCATCGGCGATTCGCGTGGCGTGCCCACCGGCTCGTAACCGTGCGCCAGCATCACCAGATCGCCGTTCCAGTCCGCAGGGATGTCCAGGCGCCACGGCGCACCCTGCAGCTCGCCACTGAGCATGCGTGGCGGGGCGGGCGGCGCCGCGAGCAGCGGCATGGAAGGCAACGCCAGGGCCAGTGCCAGGGTCAGTCGGAGAAGGGCACGCATCGTGTTCATCCGGGCAGGTGATACGCCGAGCATAGAACCGGCCGCGGTGCCGTGCCCGCTGCAATGCGTCAGGTCAGGGGGCCATCACCGGCCCGCCGCAGGCGACGCGGTGCATCGGAAAATCCATGGCCTTTGCCGGATCGTCCTGTGCGATCTCGATACGTGCGTGCAGGCGCTGCCCAGCGATGCGGCGATAGGTGATCCGTTGCGGGAAATCATTGGCCGGATTCTCGAAGACGACCTCGTCGGCCTCCACCCGGACGGCACTGAAATCAGTAGCGTTGCGGCCGGAGGGCAGCGCGGTGAACACCAGCCGCCCATCGTCGTGCTGGCGCAGCTGCATGAACTCGAAACCCACGGTGCGCCCGTCGCGCAGGCTGCGGCTGCTGCCGAACATCGTTCCGCCGGCCACGGTGGACCACTGCTCACCGGCTCCAGGTGGCTGCCCGTCCAGCTGCCAGCAGCCGGAGAGCCAGCCGAGCTGTTCAATGTCTGCGGTTGCAGCGGCCTGCGCATGGGTGGCGAAAAGCAGCAGAGGCAACACGGCGCGGGCGATCCGGTTCGACATCGTGGGCTCCATGCGCGGGACGGTGGCCCCTGTATAGCGCCGCGCAGCGCCGGCGGCCAGCGCCGCACACAATGACGCCGAATTCGATACGATCTGCGGGTTCCTCCCCCTTCTGCTTGCCCTGGAGTCCGACATGGTGGATCGCCTCGCCGTCCTGCTTGAGCGTTTCGCGGTCACTGCGTCGGTCTTCCACGCCGGTGCACTGTGCGGCATCAACAGCCTGGAGGGGGAGGACGAAGCCGGCCAGCTGCATCTGGTACGGCGTGGACCGGTGCAGGTCAGCCATGGACAACAGACCGTGCAGGTCGAGGTGCCCAGCCTGCTGCTGTACCCGAGGCCGATGCCCCACCGTTTCCAGACCGACCCGCACCTCGGTGCCGACATGGCCTGCGCCAACCTGCATTTCGAAGGCGGCCGGCTCAATCCGATCAGTGCCGCATTGCCTGATTTCATCTGCCTGCCACTGGCGGACCTGCACGGCAGCGATGCGGTGCTGGAATTGCTGTTCGAGGAGGCGTTCGAGCAGCGTTGTGGCCGTGCGGCAATGGTCAATCGTCTGTTCGAGGTGGTGATGATCCAGGTGCTGCGGCAGCTGATGGAAGGCGGTGAGATGCGCGGCGGTCTGTTTGCTGGCCTCGGTCATCCGCGCCTGCGTCTGGCATTGGTCGCGATGCACGAGGCGCCGTCGCAGGCATGGACGCTGGAAGACCTTGCCGACGTCGCAGGAATGTCGCGCAGCGTATTCGCGGCGAGCTTCCGTGAGGCGATGGGCACCACCCCCGGCCAGTACCTGCAGGGCTGGCGCGTAGGCCTGGCGCAGCAGGCCCTGCGCCAGGGCCGACCGCTGAAGCGGATTGCCGACGAGGTGGGCTACGGCAGTGAAGCGGCGCTTTCGCGTGCGTTCAAGGCGCACACCGGGCAATCGCCCCGGCAGTGGCGGGGGCAGGTGCGGACCTCCGCGGCCTGAGCGTTCAGCCCAGCGCGAGGCGGGCCAGCTTCATGCCCACGAACAGGCCGGCCAGTCCCAGCGCGATCGATCCCCCTGCATACAGCGCGGCCAGTCCGTGCTGCCCCCGTTGCAGCAGCAGGCCGATCTCCAGCGAATAGGTGGAGAAGGTGGTGTAGCCGCCGAGGATGCCCGTGGTCAGCAGCAGCCGCAGCTGCGGCGATGCGCCGTTGCGCAGGGCGAAGGCCTCGACGACCGCCCCCATCAGCAGGGCGCCGCTGATGTTGACCAGGAAGGTGGACCAGGGCCATGGACTGCCGACGGCGACCCGCGTGCCGATCAGGTTGCAGGCATGGCGCAGGCAGGCGCCGGCGCCGCCTCCCAGGAAGACCAGGACGTAATTGTTCAGTGCTTGCATGGCGGGCCTCGAGTACGTGTTCGCAGATGCGGAGGCGAACGCGATGGCGGGCACGGCCTGCCATCGACGAACGCCCGGTTCGTCACAGCAGGAGCCATCAGCCATGCCTGGCGGTTATCGGGGGAGCCCCATCCCCATCGGTGACCATGCTACCAGCGCCGACCCGGTCAGGGCAGGGAGGTCATCACCACGCGGGCCACCCTGCTGCGGCTGACGCCATCCATCAACAGTTCGAATGCCAGCAGATCCAGTGCCGCGTGGCGCCGGTGGTCGATCTCCAGGCCCTTCTCGGCGACCAGCACGCTCACCAGTTCATAGGCATCCTGCCAGACATCCAGGTGCGCTTCGCTGGGCATGTAATAGCTGGTGCGTTCGCCGACGCCCCGCCCATGGATGCCGTACAGCAGTTCGCGTGCATCCAGCTTGGCTGCGTCGGCGATCCGGAACAGCTGTTCGGCCTTCACATGTGAGGGGCTGACGTGGTCGTTGAGCCAGTTGCTGATGGTCGCCGTCGTTGAAGCGGCGGCGCGGGCCAGATCGGCCGGGCGTGGGTGCCCGGCTTTCTTCATGGCAATGGCGAGTCGTTGGCCGAGAGTATTCATCTATGCAAGCCAGCTTAACGCGTGGAAGCGAAAGAATCCTTGCCGCAAGAATAAGTCTGGTTAACGACAGGACCGACCATGACCGATTTCTGGAGCAAACGGCAGGTGCGCACGCGCCTGGGATTCCAGACCGACGCCGAGCTGGCGCAGTTCTTTGGCATAACGCGATCCGCTGTGTCGCAATGGCCCCAGGAAGCGCCCATTCCTCCATTGCGACAGTTCATCCTCCACCAGCGCCATCCCGACCTGTTCCCTTGGGCTGAGGCCTCTGAAGACGAATCAAGCTAGGTTGCGTCTGCAAATGTCGTATTTAGCACGCTTTGCGGTATGTGTTAAGCATGCTTATCAATATAGGGAAAATTGATCGAAACCCGCGTTGCGATTGATCGCGCCACGAAGCTGCCTTGGCGACGGAGGCACCACGGCGTCGGGATCGGCCCCTTCTTTTGCCTGTGCCGATCACAGACCGTTATGTGAACGATTAATAATTTCAATCGAAAAAGTCGCCGCATGTAATTGACCTGTCGTGAAATCTGTGACTAATTGAGGTCAACCGGTCGTGAAGCCCGGGAGTCTTTCAGCACGCAAGTGAGTCGGTAGACCGTCAACGATGCAGGACAAGTCCAACGGAGGTCGTATGGAATACGGCATGCATGGCTTGGCTGAACGGGTACGCCGCGAACTGGAAGCCAGCTATCACAAACACGGATGCGGCCCTGCCTTCTGGGACACGTACCAGCAGGTGCTGGACCGGCTTGTCCCGCAGGGGACCGAGCGCACGGAAGTGACCAATGAAATGGCGCTGATCATCGAGCAGCTCGGAATCGTACGGCGTGCCCAGCTGGTGCCTCCGCACGCCAACGGGTCGCGCTGATTCAGAGCAGGTGCCAGGCGCCAGCGCTCAGCAGCACCAGCAGCAACGATGCCAGGACCACGGTCCGCGGTCGCCACCCGCGCCGCGGCTGCCCTGCCATCGTCTGCGGGCTGCAGTAGCGGATCAGTCCCGGACCGAAACCGGCCCGGGACTGTTGCTGCTCGCAGGCATCCAGGCAGGCGCCGCAGGCCAGGCAGTCGGCCTGCGGGCCCTGGCGGATGTCGAGCTGCATCGGGCAGGCGTGGAGACAGGCCGCGCAATCGGTGCAGTCGCCGAGGCGGTCGGCGCTGAAGGTGGGCATGGGGCCGGCCAGCCATGGGTGCGCGGCGCGGAACACGTAGTCCTGCGCGGAGGTCGGATCGAGCAGCCCGCGACCGCGGCCGATCACGCCGCCAAGGCCAGCAGGCCGGGGCCCGCGGGGTTCGCCGCGGCGCGCGTCATACAGCATCCGGGGGGTCTGCGGGTCGACCAGCAACGGCTGTGCGCGCGCGAAGGGGCACAGCGAACGGCAGACCTGCTCCCGCAGGAAGCCGGCGTTGCCCCATGTGGCTGCCGTGTAGAACAGCACCCAGAAGGTTTCCCAGCCACTCCAGCCGCCCTGGACACTGGCGGTGACGAGGCCGGTGATCGGGCTGAACAATCCCACGAAGGTGATGCCGGTCCATAGCGACAGCAGTAACCATGCGGCCTGCGTGGCAGGACGCGCCTGGGCGCGTGGCAGGCGTTGGGCAAGAAAGCTGTCGATCAGGCTGAAGGCGTAGCTCCACACCGTCTGCGGGCAGGCATGGCCACACCAGATGCGGCCGGCGAGGTGGGTCAACAGCGCCAGTGCCATCGCCAGCGCCAGCAGCAGGCCCAGCAGCAGGCCAACGTCGTCGGGCCACAGGGTCCAGCCGAACAGGTCGAAGCGACGTGCGTCCAGGTCCAGCAGCAGCGCCTGGCGGCCGTCCCAGCGCAACCAGGGCAGCCCAAGGAAGCCAACCAGCACACCGAGCCGCAGTGCGCCACGCCATCGCCACGGTGGGGAAGGGGGCCTTGGTGCGTTCATCCCAGAGGCAGCTCATCATCTGCGTCTGCCGGCATCGGCCGCAGCAGATATCCGGTGATCGCGCTGGACAGCGCCGTCACCGCCCAGAACATGAAGAAGCCGACCGTGTAGCCGAGTTCGCGACTGATCGCCGTGCCCGGAAAACTGATGGCCTGAAGGCGCAACGGGTCGACGAAAGCGAAGAACACCACGCTGGCCAGCCCGGCGGCGATGAAACTGGGCCAGAGGATGGCGCCCCAATGCTGGATCAGGCGCTGACGCGGGGACGAAGTGGGTGTATTCATGCGGTCGCGGGTCGGGAAGGGGGCGGCGCGTATACTCCGCCATGGCTGGCGCAGCATCCGCAGGGCATGTTTCCTGCAGGCATGTCAGCCTAGGCGCGCCCACGCGCGCCGACATTGATCTGGATCAACGGCGGTGCCGGCCGGTTGGCGCACCCTGCCGGCAATCGCCTGGTGCCTCAGATGAACGCAACGCCATCGCTCGTCCCGCCTGTCGCCTCGCCCGCGCTGTGTACCGAAGAGGACGTGACCCGTCTGGTCCACGACTTCTATGCACGCGTGCGTGAGGAGGAGCGTCTGGGCCCCGTGTTCGACGCGCATGTGCACGATTGGCCCGGGCATCTGGCGCAACTGGTGGATTTCTGGTCCGCAATGCTCAGGGGAACGCGTCGCTTCAAGGGATCGCCCATGTCCAAGCACATGGCCATCGCCCTGGACAAGGACCTGTTCGACCGCTGGCTCGCGCTGTTCCGGCGCACCACCGCCGAATGCGGCAATCCACCGATGCAGGCGTTGGCCGATGATGTGGCCGCGCGCATTGCGGAAACGTTCTGGCGCCGGTACCAGATGCTGCGCTGGCCGCAGGTGGCGCTGCCGGTGCTGGGCGTTCCTGCGCGGGATTGATCTGGGTCAAGGCGGCACTGACTGTCCGGCGCGATGCTGGCGGCATGGACACGTTCTCTCCCGCTGCCGGCGGCCTGGCCTGGACCTTCGACCCCGATCTGCTGCGCCGGCATGACCGGCCCGGACCGCGATACACCTCGTATCCGACCGCTCCGCACTTCCACGATGGTTTCGGCGCGCCCGCACTGCGCCAGGCGATCGCGGACAGCGACCTGCTGGCGCGCGCGCTGTCGCTGTACGTGCATGTCCCGTTCTGCTCCAGCCCGTGCTTCTACTGCGGCTGCAACCGGGTGATCACCCGTGATCGAAGCCGTGGCCACAGCTACGTCTCACGGGTCCTGGCCGAGGCCGATCTGCTGGCGCCGCAGTTCCAGAAGGGCCGTGAGGTGATCCAGCTGCACCTGGGGGGCGGAACGCCGAATTTCCTGGATGCCGAGGCAATGACCACGCTGATCGACGGCCTTCGCCGGCGTTTTGACTTCAGCTGCTCGGCCGAGCGCGATTTCTCGATCGAGCTTGATCCACGCTTCATCGAAACGCGTGACGTGGCGATGCTGGCACGGCTGGGCTTCAATCGCGCCAGCCTGGGCGTGCAGGACTTCGATCCCTCGGTCCAGGCGTCGATCAACCGTGTGCAGGGTGTGCAGCAGACCTTGGACATCCTGCATGCCTGTCGTGACAGCGGCATGCGATCGGTCAACGTGGATCTCATCTACGGGCTGCCGGGACAAAGCCAGGAAGGATTCGGCCGCACTCTCGAGCAGGTGCTTGCACTGCGACCGGACCGACTGGCGGTGTATGGCTACGCGCACCTTCCGCATCTGTTCCGCGCGCAGCGGCAGATAGACGAGCGCGCGCTGCCCTCGCCGGAGGACAAGCTTGCGCTGCTGGGACTTGCCGTGCAGCAGCTGTCCGCAGCGGGCTACCAGTACATCGGCATGGATCATTTCGCGCTGCCGGAAGAGGATCTTTCGCGCGCCCAGCGCGCTGGCCAGCTGCATCGCAACTTCATGGGCTACACCACCCATGCCGATACCGACCTGCTGGGCCTCGGCGTCAGCGCGATCAGTCATATCGGTGCGACCTACAGCCAGAACCCACGCGACCTGCCGTCCTGGGAGAGTGCGGTCGATCAGGGCCAGCTGCCGGTCTGGCGTGGCGTGGCGCTCAGCGCCGACGATCAGCTGCGCGCAGACCTGATCCAGCAGCTGATGTGCCAGGGAGAGGTCGACGGACGCGCGCTCGGCGATCGCCACGGCATCGTGTTCGACGACTACTTCGCCGAGGACCTGTGCGCCGTGCAACGGCTTCAGGACGATGGCCTGGTCGAGTATCGCGATGGCGTGGTCCGTGCCAGCGAACGCGGCCGGCCGCTTCTGCGCCTGCTGGCGATGTGCTTCGATCCCCATCTGCGTGCAGAGCACGAGCAGCCGCGCTATTCGCGCGCGATCTGAAGTGGTTGGGAGGTTCACGCCACTGCGTGTCGCAAACAGCCCGAAAGCCCTGGTGCCCGGAGCCGGAATCGAACCGGCATGACCTTGCGGTCGGCGGATTTTAAGTCCGATGCGTCTACCAGTTTCGCCATCCGGGCCTGCAGTGCGGCGCCGATTGTAGCCCAGCGGGGGCTCCAGCACCGGCGGCCGGGCATCGCACGGCGCGCTTAACTGTAGCGCCCATTCATGCCATAGTCCCGACCATCGTTCCCAGGGGGGGAGCCACCTGATGTCGCTCTACGCGATCGCCTACGTCAGCGATGCCCGCGCCGATCTGCGGACATCCGATCTTGACCGCCTGCTGGCCGATGCCACGGCGTTCAATCGCGTGGCTGGCGTCACCGGGGTGCTGATGTTCGACGGTACACGCTTCCTGCAGTATCTCGAAGGTCCGCAGGATGGTATCGATTCGGTGTTCCCGCGCATCCTCAATGCCCGCAGCCATACCCAGCTGAAGGTGCTGTGCCGGGCGCCCGTGCCGCAGCGGGCGTTCCCCCGCTGGAACATGGGGACGCGACGCATCGAGGCGGAGCTGCTGGCACAGATCGTCGGTGAGGCGTGGCCGGGGTTGACGCTGGGCAGCGTGGGGTTCGAGCACCTGCTGCAGGCCTGGACCGGGGCCGATGGCGAGCTGGAGCCTGCCGCGGTCGCACTGGGCTCCTGACCTTGGCGACAAGGTCCTGACACCGTTACGCTGTAGCCCTCTTGCGAAGACTTCCCGGAGTGGGCAGCGAATGAGCGTGATGGCCGAAGCGGCGGCAGTGGGCGATCCGCCGCTGCCTGCATGGCGGGTACATTGATGAGCGTGGCGGTGTCGGCGGCGGAAGCGCCCCGGTTCGCGGTGATCGGCCTGGGTTACGTGGGCCTGCCACTGGCGGTGGCATTCGGCCGGGAACAGCCGACGCTCGGCTTCGACATCGACCCCGAACGCATCGCCGAGCTGCGCGCGGGCCAGGACCACACGCTGGAGGTGGAGGCCGGGGAACTCGCCGCTGCACGCCAGCTGGAGTACAGCAGCGACCCTGCGCGGCTGGACGAGTGCAACGTGTACATCGTCACCGTGCCGACGCCCATCGATGCCTACGAGCAGCCCGATCTGGAACCCCTGCGCTCGGCGACGCGGTTGATCGCCAGCCATCTGCGCGCCGGCGATCTGGTGATCTACGAGTCCACGGTCTATCCCGGCACGACCGAGGAAGTCTGCGTGCCCTTGCTGGAGCAGGGTTCGGGCCTGCGATTCAACGAAGATTTCTACTGCGGCTACAGTCCGGAGCGGGTCAGCCCGGGGGACCGCCAGCGCCGTCTGGCGGACATCCGCAAGATCACCTCGGGTTCGACACCGGAGGTGGCGTCGGTGGTCGATGGGCTGTACCGCCGCATCATCGACGCAGGCACCTTCCCGGCGCCATCGATGCGCGTGGCCGAAGCGGCCAAGGTGGTCGAGAACATCCAGCGCGACGTCAACATCGCCCTGGTCAACGAGCTGGCGCTGATTTTCGACCGTCTCGGCATCGATACCCAGGACGTGCTGGACGCCGCGGGCAGCAAGTGGAATTTCCTGCCGTTCCGTCCCGGTCTGGTCGGTGGCCACTGCATCGGCGTGGATCCCTACTACCTGCTGCACAAGTCGGAAAGTGTGGGTTACCACCCGGACCTCATCCACACCGCGCGGCAGGTCAACAACCGTGTCGGCGAGCACGTGGCCATGCGCGTCCTGGCCATGTTGGCCGAGCGCGGGCGGACCGCGGCCCAGGCGCGCGTGCTGGTGCTGGGCGTCACCTTCAAGGAAGACTGCCCCGATCTGCGCAACAGTCGTGCGCTGGAGCTGGCGCAGCGCCTGGCACACGCAGGCGCCCAGGTCGATGTCAGCGATCCATGGGTGGGCCCGGCGGCCTTGGCCGATGCCGGTGTGCGGTGGCTGGCCGAGCCGAAGGCCGGCTGTTACGACGCGGTCGTATTGGCAGTGGCGCATGCCAGTTTCAAGGCGATGGATGAAGCCCGCATCCGCGGCCTGCTGGCGCCCGGCGGCCTGGTGTATGACGTGAAATCGGCCTGGCCGCGCAGCGTGGTCGACGATCGCCTGTAGGCGTTGATGATGGCGGGCGCGGTAGACTCGGCTGCAGTTGCAACCAAGGAACGCCATGCACCGGTATATCGTCTACCTGCTCGCCATCCTGATGTTCCCCGTCTGCCTGTGGCTGGCCGCGATATGGCCTGCCTGGTACTGGGGCGTCGGTCTGACCGCCGCGATGGTGGCGCTGGGGACCTGGGATCTGCTGCAGAAGCGCAGCACCCTGCGCCGCAACTATCCGGTGATGGCGCACTTCAGATACGGGCTGGAATCGATCGGCCCGGAGATCCGCCAGTATTTCGTGCAGAGTGATCTGGAAGACGTGCCCTTCTCGCGCCAGCAGCGTGCACTGATCTACCAGCGTGCCAAGAACGAGATGGATACGGTGCCGTTCGGCACGCTGCGTAGTGCATATGCGGTGGACTACGAATGGATCAACCATTCGCTGGCACCGACCACCATCGCCCGGCACGATTTCCGTGTGCTGATCGGCGCAGGCTGCGCCAAGCCCTATTCGGCCAGTGTGTTCAACATCTCGGCGATGAGCTTCGGCTCGCTGTCGGCCAACGCGATCCGCGCGCTCAACGAAGGCGCACGCCGTGGCGGCTTCTATCACGATACGGGCGAAGGCTCGATCTCGCCGTACCACCGTGAGATGGGCGGCGATCTGGTCTGGGAGATCGGCTCGGGCTACTTCGGTTGCCGCGACGAGAAGGGCGGTTTCAGCGAAGAGCGGTTCGTCGCCAACGCCACCCATGACCAGGTGAAGATGATCGAGATCAAGCTGTCCCAGGGGGCCAAGCCCGGTCATGGCGGCGTATTGCCCGCGCCGAAGGTGACGGCCGAGATCTCCGTGACCCGTGGCGTGCCGATGGGGGTGGACTGTGTATCTCCGTCGCGGCACTCGGCGTTTTCCACGCCGGTCGAACTGCTGCAGTTCGTCGCCCGCCTGCGCGAACTGTCCGGTGGCAAACCGGTCGGCTTCAAGCTGGCCATCGGCCATCCCTGGGAGTGGTTCGGCATCGCCAAGGCGATGCAGGAGACCGGCCTGTTGCCGGACTTCATCGTTGTCGATGGCGCCGAGGGCGGCACGGGCGCGGCACCGGCCGAGTTCGTTGATCATGTGGGCGTGCCGATGCACGAGGCGCTGCTGCTGGTCCACAACACCCTGGTCGGGCTGGACCTGCGCGAGCGCATCCGCATCGGTGCGGCCGGCAAGATCACCAGCGCATTCGACATTGCCCGGACCATCGCGCTCGGCGCGGACTGGTGCAATGCCGGTCGTGGCTTCATGTTCGCACTGGGGTGCATCCAGTCGTTGAGCTGCCACACCGACAAGTGCCCGACCGGCATCGCCACGCAGGACCCGGCGCGCTGGAAGCACCTCGACGCGCCTGACAAGGCCACGCGCGTGCACAGCTACCACGAGCACACGCTGCATGCCCTGAAGGAGCTGTTGTGCGCGGCCGGCCTGAATGATCCGGCCGAACTGGGGCCGGAGCACATCCTGCGCCGCGTGTCGCCGGTGGAGATCCGCTCGCTGGCGACGCTGTATCGCTATCTGGAGCCGGGAGAACTGCTGCGGCGGGTGCCGGATCACGCGGTATTCCATGCGTTCTGGGCAGATGCGCGCAGTGATTCATTCCAGCCGCCGGCGCGGATCCAGGCGCTGAGAGCCAGCAAGTCGCGGTGATGGGGTTCCACACGGAGGTTGCATGCAGTTCAGGACCGGGACGATCGACGATGTCTCGCCGCTGTGGGCCCTGCGCACGAGGTGCGTGCGCGAGACCTGCAGCAGTCACTATCCGCCGGAGGTGATCGCACCCTGGGCGGCGTCGCCGCCGCCGGCGCAGTATCCGCGGCTGTTGTCGCAGGGCGGATGCGTGGTGGCCGAAGGCGGGCAGGGCGAGCTGCTCGGTTTTGGCGTACTTGATATCGATGGAAATGAGGTGGATGCGCTGTTCGTCGATCCGGATCGTGGCGGACAGGGTATCGGCCAGGCGCTGATGCAGCGTCTGCTGGCGCTGGCCGATCCGGGGCGCGAGGCGGTGCTGTCGGCCTCGCTCAATGCCGTGTCCTTCTATCAGCGGCAGGGTTTCATCCGCGAACGCGAGGAAAGCTATCCCCATCCCAGCGGGGTACCACTCGCCTCTGTACGCATGCGAAGGCCGTGGTGAGGCGCTGCTTCCGGTAGCGCCGGGCCACGCCCGCTGCTACCGCAGGCGATTCAGCGTGTGGCCAACCACTGGATCACGCCTTCGGCGGCGCGCAGGCCACTGGCATAGCAGGCCGTCAGCAGGTAGCCGCCGGTCGGCGCTTCCCAGTCCAGCATTTCACCGGCGCAGAACACGCCGGGCAGGGCACGCAGCATCAGCCCTGCATCGAGCGCGTCCAGCCTTACCCCTCCGGCTGTGCTGATCACCTCGGCCATCGGCCGCGGGCGCAGCAGTTTCAGCGGCAGGCGCTTGAGCGTCGCTGCGACTGCAGCAAGATCGTTGCCCGCGTCCTTGCCGAGGTGCTCGAACACGAGTGCCGCTTTCACTGCGTCCACCCCGGCCTGGCGGCGCAGGTGTTCACCGAAGCTGCGGCCCTTGCGTGGACGCGACAGATCGGCCAGCAGGCGTGCTTCATCGCGGCCCGGTGCCAGGTCCAGCCACAATGGCGCACACCCCTCGCGGTTGATGGTTTCGCGCAGGTCGGCCGACAGCGCGTAGATCAGGCTGCCTTCGATGCCATAGTCGCTGGCGACGCATTCGCCCTGCAGTGACCGTGGTTGGCCTGTCAGGTCGATCCAGTGCGCCACCACTGGCTTCAAGGGGGCACCGGCATTGCGCTGGGCGAACAGGGGCGTCCAGTCAACGTCGAATCCGCAGTTGGCGGCCTGCAACGGTGCGATGTCCACGCCGCGTGCCTGCAGCGGTGCCACCCAGGCACCGTCGCTGCCGAGGTGCGGCCAACTGCCGCCGCCCAGCGCCAGCACGGTGGCATCAGCGTGCACGTCGAGGTGGCCGTCTTCGGTGTTGAAGCGCAGCGCGCCGTCGCTGGCCCATCCGCACCAGCGGTGATTCACGTGCAGGCGTACGCCCTGCTCCTTCAAGCGGCGCACCCAGCCGCGCAGCAGGGGCGCAGCCTTGCGATCGACCGGGAACACGCGGCCGGAACTGCCGACATAGGTCTCCACGCCGAGATCGGCGGCCCAGTCGCGCAGTGCCTGCGCGTCGAACCCGTCCAGCCAGCGGCCGACTTCACCGGCCTGCTCGCGGTAGCGGCTGTCGAACAGCGGGCGCGCATCGGAGTGGGTCAGGTTGAGCCCGCCCTTGCCGGCGATCAGGAACTTGCGACCGGGGGAACCCTTGGCTTCATAGAGATCCACGTCCAGGCCGGCAGCGCGCAGGCGCTCCGCGGCGAACAGCCCCGCCGGGCCGCCACCGACGACAGCCACGCGGCGCGGTGCATGCGGATCAGGGTTGGACATCGAGCAGCTCGACATCGAACACCAGCGAGGAGCCCGGCGGGATCGGGCCGGCGCGACGGCTGCCGTAGCCCAGGTCCGGGGGGATCATCAGGGTGCGCTTGCCGCCGACCTTCATGCCGGCCACGCCTTCATCCCAGCCGCGGATGACCTGGCCGGCACCGAGCACGAAGGTGAACGGCTGGCCGCGTCCGACCGAGCTGTCGAATGTCTTGCCATGCTTGCTCTCGGTGCGGTTGTCGTAGATCCAGCCGGTGTAGTGCACGGTGACCTTCCGGCCCGCCACCGCTTCGGCCCCGGTACCGGGCTGGGTGTCGATGCGCTCGAAGGTGGTCAGCGTGCCTCCCGGTGGTGGGCCGGACGGCTCCATCGAGCAGCCGGCAGCAGCAAGGGACAGCAACAGGGGAAGCAGCAGTCGGCGCATCGGGCATCTCCGTCGGGCGCAGGGCGAGGGCGGCAAGGGTAGCGCATCGGCGCCGGGTATCATGGCGCCATGGCCAAACTCCTGCTCAATCTGCGCAATGTCGGCGATGACGAATATGCCGACGTCTGCACCCTCCTGGATCGCCACGGCATCGCCTGGTACCGCACCGAGCCCAGCCCCTGGGGCATTTCCAATGGCGGGCTGTGGCTGCGCGAGGACGGTGATCATGCGCGCGCCAAGGCATTGATGGCCGAGTACCAGGCCGAGCGCGCGCCACGCATCCGGGCCGAGCGTGAGCAGGCCCTGCGTGATGGCACGGCCGAGACCTTCGGCAGCCTGCTGCGGCGCCGGCCGCTGTATGTCGTGCTGGTACTGCTGGCGATGCTGGGCGCTGCTGCCCTGGTGCTGCTGCCGTTCATGCTGCTGCGGGGGTAGGGCGCTCCAGCCGCCGATCATTGACCCCGGGGGCCTGACCCGATGGCGGCCAGGCGCTAAAATGCGCGGATGATCGCCAATACCGCCGCCTATCATTTCACCGCCATCGACGCCCCCGAGGTTCTGTGCGACCAGCTGCTGGCGCGTGCCGAAGCGGCTGGGCTGCGCGGCACGATCCTGGTGGCGGGCGAGGGCCTGAATCTGTTCCTGGCGGGCGCCCCGGCCGCCATCGAGGGCTTCTACGCGGCACTGCGTGAGGATCCGCGTCTGGCCGGAATGCGGGTCAAGACCAGCTTCAGCGAGCATCAGCCCTTCGCGCGGCTCAAGGCCAGAGTGAAGCCGGAGATCATCAGTTTCCGCCGCGATGACGGCCAGCCGCTGGCCTATCCACGCGCGCCGGCGGTCGATCCGGCCACCGTGCAACGTTGGCTGCGGCAGGGCCACGACGATGCGGGAAAGCCGGTGGTGATGCTCGATACCCGCAATCTGCAGGAGGTGGAGTACGGCACGTTCAAGGACGCGCTGGTGCTGCCGATCCACAAGTTCACCGATCTGCCGGAGGCCCTGGCGCCGCACCGCGACGCATTGAAGGACAGCACCGTGGTCAGCTTCTGCACGGGTGGCATCCGCTGCGAGAAGGCCGCACTGTGGATGCTCAATGACGGCATGGACAACGTGCTGCAGCTCGATGGCGGCATTCTCGGCTACTTCGAAGAGGTGGGCGGCGAGGGCTACGACGGGCGCTGTTTCGTGTTCGATGAACGGGTGGCGCTGGATGCGGAGCTCAGGCCGCTGGTGGATGAGCCGCTGCCGGAACCACGCCCCAGCGCCTTCTGAGCGGCTGTCCCGGGCGCCGGTCGTGCACGGCTGTCCGGTCCACCTGGGGAGCTGACCCGCCCGGCAGGAATCAGCGTCCCGCCACCGGCACTGGCCGCCGTGCCGGGCCGACCCCATGCAGAGGGGATCTTTTGACGGAAACCGCCTGATGATCCCGTTGTCGATCCTCGACCTGGCCCCGGTCTGCGAGGGCAGCGATACCACCGCCGCCTTCTCCAACATGCTGGAACTGGCCCAGCATGCCGATGCGCTGGGCTACCGCCGCTACTGGCTGGCCGAACACCACAACATGCCCGGTATCGCCAGCGCGGCCACCGCCGTGCTGATCGGGCACGTTGCCGGTGGCACGCAGCGCATCCGTGTCGGTGCAGGCGGCATCATGCTGCCCAACCATGCGCCGCTGCAGGTGGCCGAGCAGTTCGGCACGCTGGCCTCGCTCTATCCGGACCGCATCGATCTGGGGCTGGGGCGGGCGCCCGGCACCGACCAGCCGACCGCCCGCGCGCTGCGGCGCTATTTCGACAGCGCTGACCAGTTCCCGCAGGATGTGCGTGAGCTGCTGCATTACTTCGAGCCGGTCCAGCCCGGTCAGGCGGTGCAGGCCGTGCCTGGCGGCGGCCTGCGGGTGCCGACGTGGATCCTGGGTTCCAGCCTGTTCGGTGCGCGCATGGCGGCATCGATGGGGCTGCCGTACGCCTTCGCCTCGCACTTCGCCCCGGACGCGATGGATGAGGCGCTGGCAGTCTACCGCCGCGAATTCCGTCCTTCGGCCACGTTGAAGCAACCGCACGCGATGCTGGCATTGAACGTGGTGGCCAGCGACAGCGAAGCCGAATCGCGCCGCCTGTTCACCAGCCAGCAGCAGAGCTTCGTCAATCTGCGCCGGGGGCGTCCCGGCAAGATCCCGGCACCGATCGACGACATCGAATCGTTCTGGGAGCCGCACGAGAAACTGGGTGTCGAGCGGGCATTGGCGTGCACGGTGCTGGGTGATCCGCAGCAGGTGGCCGAGGGTATCGCCGCGTTCGTCGAACGCCATCGACCTGACGAACTGATGCTCACCGCCAATCTGTATGACCATCGCGCGAGGCTGCGCTCGTTCGAGCTGACCATGCGGGCGTGGCACGATCGCCACGCGGGCTGAACGATTGCATCACGGCGCATTGCAGACCTTCCGCGTCTGATGGGGGCTCCCTACCCCTGGAGCTCCCCATGTCGGATTCCCGCGCAGAACACATCGCCCAACTGGCCGAACTGATCAAGGACGTGGAGGTGGCGATGTTCACCACGGTCGGTGTCGATGGTCGCCTGTACAGCCGTCCGCTTGGTACCCAGCAGGTCGCCTTCGATGGTGACCTCTGGTTCGCTACCGCAGCCGACAGCCCGAAGGTGGCGGAGATCGCACTCAATCCGCGGGTCAACGTGGCCTACGCCTCGACGTCGAAGAACACCTATGTGTCGGTGGCGGGCAATGCGCGCATCGTCGACGATCGAGCCAAGGTGGAAGCGCTGTGGTCGCCAGCGATGAAGCTGTTCTTCCCCGGCGGCAAGGACGATCCGAACCTTCGGCTCATCCACGTGCAGGCTGAATCGGCCGAGTACTGGGATGGACCGGGCACGCTGCTGGGCAGGGCGCTGACGTTCGTGCTGTCTGCGGTACAGGATGAGCCAGGCCAGCTTGCCGACAACGGTTTCGTCGACCTGCGTTGATGGGCCCGGTTCAGAACCAGCGCTGGAACAGTTCGACGGTGTAGCTCACCAGTTGGCCGGAACTGAAACCAAAGAACGCGATTGCCGCCAATGCTCCGATCCAGTTGACCAGCATCAGCGCGCCGTCGCGCTCGAGCAGGGCCAGGGAGAACAGCAGCAGCTGGAAGCCGAACAGATAGTTGGTGAACGGGATCGGCAGCGACAGCAGGATGCCCAGCAGGACCAGCAGTGCGCCGGTGAACGCGTGGGCCGGCAGCGGCTTGAGCAGCTGCGGCAGGCGTGGCCTGAGCATGCGGTCCAAGCGCCGCAGCGGGCGGTCGATGCGGTCCAGGAACCGGTGCATGGTGCCGCGCTTCGGCCCGCGGCGGGCAATGAAGCCCGGCAGCCAGGGGCGCCGCATGCAGCACAGCATCTGCAGGCCGATCAGGATCACCAGGGGGCCACTGACCGCACCGCCCAGCCCCGGAATCGGGATGAACGACGGCAGGATCGCCACGAACAGGAAAACGCCGAAGGCGCTCTGCTGCAGATCCTGCAGGATCTGGCCCAGCTTCATGTGCTGGGCCGGATCACCCCAGGCGAACATTTCCAGCAGCGTGCGGATGCCTTCGTTGCGATAGGCAGGTGCTGCGTCGCGCGGGCCGGACTCAGGCGGTGAGCTCATCGGCCTGCTCGTCCGACAGCGTGCGCAGCAGCAGCTTGTCCACACGTGCACCGTCCAGGTCGACGATCTCGAAGCGCCAGCCGGCCCAGTCGAAGTACTCGCCCGCGTGCGGGATGCGGCCGAAGTAGTGGATGCACATGCCGGCCAGGGTGTAGTAGTCGCCCTCTTCGGCGTCGGGAAGCTCGTTGCTGCCGATCAGCTCGCGGAGGTCGTCCACCGGCAGCGAGCCGTCCACCAGCAGCGAGCCGTCCTCACGGGTCACCACCAGTGCGTCCTCGTCGGCATTCTCCACCGCCTGCAGGCGGCCCACCACTGCGCCCATCAGGTCGCTGATGGTGACCAGTCCCTGGATCTCGCCGTATTCGTCGACGACCAGCGCCATCGACTGCTGTTCTTCCCGGAAGATCTCCAGCAGCTTCATCGCATGGGTGGACTCGGAAACGTACAACGGCTCGCGCAGGGTCTGGAACAGCGCGTTGTCGCCGCGTGCCATGCGGGTCGCCAGCGATTTCAGTTCAAGCACACCAACCACATCCATGTCGTTGTCGCGATAGACCGGATAGCGCGAGAACTCATGCTCGGCCATGATTTCCAGGTTGCGGTCCAGGCCGGCCTGCGTGTCCAGCCAGGCGATCCGGTTGCGCGGCGTCATCAGGCTGTCGGCGGTGCGATCGCCCAGCCGCATCACGCGGTTCATCATGTCGCGCTCATGGGTGTCGATCACACCTGCCTCGTGGCTTTCGGCCACCAGCATGCGGATCTCCTCTTCGGTCACCGAGGCGGCTTCGTCCTTGCCCAGGCCAAGTGCCTTCAGCACCAGCTGGGTCGTCCTGGACAGCAGCCAGACGAAGGGCAGGGCCAGTTTGGCCAGCCAGCTCATCGGCATGGCCACCAGGCTGGCAATGGCCTCGGAGCGGGTCAGGGCCAGCCGCTTGGGCACCAGCTCACCAAAGATCAGGGTCACGAAGGTGATGAGGGTCACGGCCAGCGTGGTGCCGACCTGGGAGGCGTAGGTGAAGCCGGGCATCAGGCCCTGCAGCCAGCCGGCAATGGCGTCGCCGATGGCATCGCCGCCCAGGTAGCCGGTCAGCACGCCGATGACGGTGATGCCGATCTGGACCGTGGACAGGAAGCTCTCGGGCTTTTCGGACAGCTCCAGGGCCTTGGCGGCGCGCTTGGAGCTGCCGGCCATCTGCTTGAGACGGCTCTTGCGCGAGGTCATGACCGACATCTCGGACATGGCGAAGAAGCCGTTCAACAGAACCAGCGCGAAGACAATCAGGATCATTTCAAACACGGGCGTCGTCCCCGGTTGGTGGCAGGGAGGGCGGGTGCTTGCGATGGCGGCAGGCGCTCAGGAGCAGAGTCTGGCGCGGCGCTGGGGGATAAGGGTCGTCGTCCATAAGGTGCGCCCGAGGGCGCGCTGGCATCTTAGCAAAGGGCCGTGGCAAGGTGGCAACTGCCTGTTCAGGTTGGCGGGTTCCACCCCCGGAAAGGGGGCGGGGATACCCGAGATGGTCATCTAGCCGTCATAATTCCGTCCGGTGCCGTCCTTCCCGCGACGGCTGACAGGTTTCTCAATGTTCTCTCTGCAGACCATTTTCGGTTCCGGCAAACAGTTCTACACCCTGCTCGATGAGGCTGCCGTCGCGGCCTCCGACGCCGCCAAGGCGCTGCATTCCATGCTGCGCGAGGCCGACCGCCAGCCCGCGCTGGACGCCTTCAAGCTGGCCCGCCTGCGCGAGCGTGCGGCGTCGGACAAGATCAGCCAGGCGCTGGTGGACAGCTTCATGACGCCGATCGAGCGTGAAGACATCGAAGCGCTGGGGTCGGCGCTGTACAAGATCCCCAAGCAGATCGAGAAGTTCGCCGATCGCTATTCGCTGGCCACGACCCACCTGGAGCACATCGACTTCGCGCCGCGCGCGGCGATGCTGGAGCAGGCCGCCGGCGTGGTGGTGGAGATGGTGGCCGACCTGCGCCACATGAACCTGGACCGGATGACCGCGCTCAACGAGAAGCTGCGCTCGCTGGAGAACGAGGCCGACCGGCTGATGCTGGAGCTGTACCGTGACATCTATTCCGGGCGCCTGGACAACCTGCAGATGTTCCTGCTCAAGGAATTCTTCGAGATCCTGGAAAAAGCCATCGACCGCTGCCGCGAGGCCGGCGTGGTGGCGTACCAGATCGTGCTGAAGAACAGCTGACGGACGCCGCCGCATGTTGACCCTCGTCCTGGTGGTGATCCTGGCTGCGCTCGTCTTCGAGTTCATCAACGGCTTCCACGACACCGCCAACTCCATCGCCACCGTGGTGGCGACCAAGGTGCTCTCGCCCGGCTGGGCGGTGATGCTCGCCGCCTTCATGAACCTGATCGGTGCCCTGACCGGTACCGCGGTCGCGCTGACCATTGCGTCGGGCCTGCTCAACACCAACGTGGTCGATGTCACCCCGCAGGTGATCCTGTGCGCCCTGCTGGGCGGCATCATCTGGAACCTGATCACCTGGTGGAAGGGGCTGCCGTCCTCGTCCTCGCACGCGCTGATCGGCGGCCTGTGCGGCGCCGGCCTGGCGGCCGCCCACAACAACTGGGATGCGCTGATCTGGTCCGAACGGCTCGGCAGCTGGGCGCAGAACAAGGGCCTGCTGTGGAAGGTGTTCGTGCCGATGATCACCTCGCCGATTGCCGGCTTCCTGCTGGGCATCGTGGTGATGGTGCTGCTGTGGGGCCTGATTGCCGGTCTGGCCAGGATCGGTGGTGCGATTGGCCGCCTGGCCCGTCCGCGCTGGGTCAATGCCTTCTTCGGCAAGGCGCAGATCGTCTCGGCCGCCTACATGGGCTTCGCACACGGGCACAACGACGCACAGAAGACCATGGGCATCATCGCCATGACCCTGATCGGTGCCGAAGCCACCGGTGCACTGGATAACCTGCCGTCCTGGCTGGCCTTCATGCACCCGGATGCGCAGGCCGGTGACGGCATCGCGATGTGGATCGTGCTGACCTGTGCGGTGGTGATGGCCGCCGGTACCGCTTCGGGTGGCTGGAAGATCATCAAGACGCTGGGCCACAAGATGGTCAAACTGCATCCGATCCACGGCTTCGCGGCGGAGACCAGCTCGGCCACCATCCTGACCCTGGCCGCCCATTTCGGCATGCCGGTCTCGACCACGCACAGCATCTCCACCGCGATCATGGGCGTGGGCTTTGCCAAGAATCCGCGTTCGCTGAAGTTCGGCGTGATCGAGCGCATCGTCTGGGCCTGGATCCTGACCATCCCGGCGGCAGGCGGCTGTGCGTACCTGATCCTGAAGCTGTTCGAGCTGTTCGGCTGGACCTGATGCCAGCAACCCTGGGGTCAGAGCCCTTTCCCTGCAGATAGGGATCTGACCCCGGAAATGAAGAAGCCCGCCGGATTCCGGCGGGCTTTTTTCATGGTCAGATCGTTTTTCCGTATCCAGCGTGTCGACCAAGGTCGACACCCACCAACAGCAGCAGGAACCTCGCCAGCCCACGGAAACCCGGCTTTTGCCGTTGCCGTTGCCGTCAGCGGGCGCCGGGCCGCAGGCGCGGCCGAACCCCTCAGTTGCGCTGGAACAGTGCCTGCACATCCTTGCGGAATGCCGCCTGGCTGTCGGCACGGCTGTAGAACATGTGCCCGCCCGGGTAGCTGCGCACCTGCACGCGGTCCGGGTTGCTGCCCATCGCCGGCATCTGGTCCACGGTCAGGATCGAGCCCATGAACGGGCATGACAGGTCATTCCAGCCGTGCGCGATCAGCACCTGCAGATTCGGATCGATCGCCACCGCCTGGCGCAGCTGGGTCACCGCACCCTGGCGCAGGTCGCCGTTGCGGTCCCACAGCCGGTTCACCTCGTAGTTCAATGCCTGGTAGCGCGCATCGACCTTCCAGCCCACCACGCGGGTGACGAAGTCGACCATCGCGGTGGTGGTCGGCGCGATGATGCTGTCGAGCAGGGGATCGTTGGCGCGCTGTTCCGGATCGTTCGGGAACGGATCAAACGCCGTCACGTTCGAGTCGTAGCGGCTGCCCAGCGTGCCCTTGTCGCGGAACACTTCGCGCAGATAGGCCTGGGTTTCCAGGCGGCCGCCGGCACGACGCACGAACTGCGGGTCCAGCCCGGTCAGCTCGGTGACCCGGCGCAGCATCGCTTCGGTGGCCTGCGGATCGCTGCGGCCCTTCATCAGGGCGGTGGCGTAATCGCCGCGGGTGTACTCGATCACCTCACGCATCGCCGCGTCGGTCAGGCGGCCCTGGCGCTCCAGGTGCGCCGCTGCGATCGACGGCAGCGTCTGCATCCACGCCATCGGCGAGACGTCGGCGTTGTCTTCCAGGGTCGGGCTCAGGTACGGCGAGACCAGCACCAGGCCGTTCATCGCAACGCCCAGCCGCGTCTGCAGGTAGTGGGTGATGCGTGGGCCGCGGTAGCCACCGTAGCTCTCACCGGTGAGATACTTGCGCGACGCCATGCGCTGGTTGCGCAGCAACCAGTCGTAGATCGATCGCGACAGGTACTCGATGTCGGCACTGGGGTTGTACAGCGCCTTCTTGGCTTCGTCATCGCCGATGCGGGCACGGCTGAAGCCGGTGCCGACCGGGTCGATGAAGACCAGGTCGGTGAAGTCCAGCCACGTTCCCGGATTGTCGTGCAGCGTGGCCGGCGCCGACGCGCTGTCGCCCTCCGAGCCGAAGGTCACGACCTTCGGGCCGATGGCGCCCAGATTGAGATACACCGAGGACGCGCCGGGCCCGCCGTTGAGCGCGAAGGTCACCGGCCGGTCCTTGCCGGGCATCGTGTAGGCGGTGAACACCACATCGGCGATCACCTTGCCCTTCTCGTCACGTACCGGCAGGGTCCCCACGGTGGCGGTGTAGTCGAGCGTGCGGCCCGCCAGGCGGATGCTCTGGCGGGTGGAGGCGTCGGCCGGCAGCGCAGGTGCTTCGGTCTTGTCGTCCCTGGCGTCGGGCTTGGATTCGGCGGCGGGCGCGGCCAGCACGCTGGCAGGAGCAATGAGCAGGCCGACGCAGAGCGCGGCAGTGTGCAGCAGGGACTTCATGGCACCGGATCGGCAGCGGAAGGGGGTTTCGATGCTAGGCCTCCAGGGTGCCGCGCCGTATGTGTCCAAAGCCATGGCCGGGCGTTGTCGTCGGTTGCGGCCAGATTGGGTCAAGTGGGCAGGGCGCTCGCGGCTTCGTCATCGGCCAGCAGCCCGTACACAGCCGAGTCCGCCAACTCGCCCTGGATGCGCCAGCGTTGGCGCAGGAGGCCCTCACGATGGAAGCCGAGGCGTTCAAGCACGTGCGCGGAGGCCGCATTGCGCGGATCGATCTCGGCTTCGACGCGATGCAGGCGCAGCGTCCGGGACAGGTAGGCCAGCACCTGCCGCAACGCCTCATGCATGTAGCCCCGGCCCTGGACCTCAGGTGCCAGCAGATAGCCGATCTCGGCACGCGCAGCATCGCGATCGACGGCAAACACCACGCAGATGCCCAGCAACGGCCCTTCCAGCGATTCGCGCACGGCCAGCTTGAGCTGGGTGCCGATGGCGTGTGCGGCGAGGTCGTCGTCGATCTGTTCGCGGGCTTCGCCCGGCCGTGTCCAGGCAGGATGGTTCCACCAGCGCATCACCGCCGGGTTGGATTGCAGCGTGAACAACGCAGCAGCGTCATCACGACGGATCGGGCTCAGGACCAGCCGCGTGCTGTGCAGCGGCAGGCCGGGGAACAGCAGCGAGTGGCTGGGCAATGCGGTGGTCCACGCGGATGAGCGCGCATTATGGACCCGCAGGGTTTGCCGATGGGGGTGTAATGCCCCGGTGGGCGGCCTGAACCGGTACTGCCAGGCCATGCAGCCAGAGCCGTTTCCCGACAGGAAACGGCCCCGGCCCGCGCTGGGGTCAGACTTCCAGCGACGCCAGATCGCCCTTGGTCTCCAGCCAGCCCTTGCGGTCAGACGCCCGCTTCTTGGCCAGCAGCATGTCCATCAGCGAACGGGTCTGCTCGCGATCGTCCACGGTCAGCTGCACCAGGCGACGGGTGTCCGGGTGGATGGTGGACTCACGCAGCTGCGACGGGTTCATCTCGCCCAGGCCCTTGAACCGGGTCACATTGACCGCGCCCTTGATCTTCTCGCGCTCGATCTTGTCCAGCATGGAGCGCTTTTCTTCCTCGTCCAGCGCGTAGAAGACCTGCTTGCCCACGTCGATGCGGAACAGCGGCGGCATTGCCACGAACACGTGGCCGGCGTCGACCAGCGCCGGGAAGTGCTTCAGGAACAGCGCCGTCAACAGGGTGGCGATGTGCAGGCCGTCCGAGTCGGCGTCGGCCAGGATCACCACCTTGCCGTAGCGCAGGCCGCTGATGTCATCCTTGCCCGGATCGCAGCCGATGGCGATGGCCAGGTTGTGCACTTCTTCCGAGGCCAGCACGCTGTTGGAGGAGACTTCCCAGGTGTTCAGGATCTTGCCGCGCAGCGGCATGATCGCCTGGAAATCCTTGTCGCGTGCCTGCTTGGCGCTGCCGCCTGCCGAATCACCTTCCACCAGGAACAGTTCGGTACGCGACAGGTCCTGGCTGATGCAGTCGGCCAGCTTGCCCGGCAGGGCAGGGCCCTGGGTGACCTTCTTGCGGACCACCAGCTTTTCGGTCTTCAGGCGTGCGCTGGCGCGCTCGATGGCGATCTGCGCGATCTTCTCGCCCAGTTCCACGTTCTGGTTCAGCAGCAGGCTGAATGCATCGTGCGCGGCACCTTCCACGAAACCGGCGGCCTGCCGCGAGGACAGGCGTTCCTTGGTCTGCCCGCTGAACTGCGGATCGGTCATTTTCAGCGACAGCACGAACGACACGCGGTCCCACACGTCTTCCGGCGCCAGCTTCACGCCACGCGGCAGCAGGTTGCGGAAGTCGCAGAACTCGCGGAGCGCCTCGGTCAAGCCGGTGCGCAGGCCGTTGACGTGGGTACCGTGCTGGGCAGTCGGGATCAGGTTGACGTAGCTTTCCTGGACCAGCTCTCCTTCCGGCAGCCAGGCCACGGCCCAGTCCACCACTTCGGTGTCCTTCTTCAGGTTGCCGACGAACAGGTCGGCCGGCAGCATTTCGCGCTCGCCCAGCTCCAGCTTCAGGTAGTCGCGCAGGCCGTCCTCGTAGTACCAGGTGTCGACTTCGCCGGTGGCTTCGTCGGTCAGCTTCACGGTCAGGCCCGGGCACAACACCGCTTTGGCGCGGAGCAGATGCTTGAGCGCGCGCACCGCGAACTTCGGCGTATCGAAGTACTTCGGGTCGGGCCAGAAGCGCACGCGGGTACCCGTGTTCTTCTTGCCGACCGTGCCCACCACTTCCAGCGGCGTGGCGCGGTCACCGTTACGGAAGGTGATGCGGTGTTCGGCACCTTCGCGCTTGATGTGCACCTCCACCAGGGTCGACAGCGCGTTGACCACGCTGACGCCGACGCCGTGCAGGCCGCCGGAGAAGGTGTAGTTGTTGTTGCTGAACTTGCCGCCCGCGTGCAGGCGGGTCAGGATCAGCTCGACACCCGGGATCTTCTCTTCCGGATGGATGTCCACCGGCATGCCACGGCCGTCATCGCTGACCTCCACGCTGCCGTCCTTGTACAGGGTGATCTCGATCGAGCGGGCGTGGCCGGCGAGGGCCTCGTCCACCGAGTTGTCGATCACTTCCTGCGCCAGGTGGTTGGGGCGCGCGGTGTCGGTATACATGCCGGGACGGCGCTTGACCGGGTCAAGGCCGGACAGGACTTCAATATCGGCGGCGTTATAGCGGGCGTTCATCTATGTTCTAAAGCGCGGAGCGACGCGCAAGTGTGCGGTCTGGGCGGCGAATTTGCACGCCTGCGGTTCAGCCTCGCCACCGGGGAGGGGGTAAAATGGCAGCCGCTGGAATCCGGACGCCAGCGTCCCCATGTCCCAGCCATACCGCGAGGAGGACTCCATGAAGAAGTTGCTGACCGTTGCGATCCTGGCCGCTGCCGCCGTTGCGGTGCCGCTGGTGATGGCGCAGAACGCCGGCCAGCCGGCCCCGCAGCAGGGTGACCAGGCCGACAAGGCACAGGCCGAAGCCGACGCCAAGGCCAAGCGCCGCGCGCAGGCCAATGCGGAGCTGAAGGCCAAGGGCCAGCCGGTTCCGCAGCAGGAAGAAGAGGAAGAGGCGCGCAAGAAGCGCTGAGCGCACGCGCACCCTCTCTTTCCCACGGAAGCCCTGTAGAAGCGGGCTTCTGGAGACGCCACGCCCCCGCAAGGGGGCGTTTTTCGTTCGGTCGGCCTGCACAAGCCTCTTGGGTTGGCGGCCATCTATCTGTAAACTATGGCTTTCCGGGAGTAGTGCGTGTCCACCATTTGCGAATGGGCTGGCACGGCCATGCGTGGCCTCCAGCAATGCGGGTCGCAGGTGACGGTCGATGTGACCGGCGCGGTTGCCCCGACCTCGCGCGATGGTTACCGTCTGGCGCCAGCCGCCGCACGGATCGGCACCTCCCTCGCTGCCCCAGCGAACCGGAAAACCCCCTTCAAGCGCCATGTCCGCCCCCAGGGCGTGCGTGGCGCTGTCGTTTTCCATTTCCAGACAGGATGCTTGCAGCCATGACTCCCTTGATTTTCGTAACCGGCGGCGTGGTGTCCTCGCTCGGCAAAGGCATTGCCGCTGCGTCGCTGGCCGCCATTCTCGAAGCCCGTGGCCTGAAGGTCACGATGATGAAGCTCGACCCCTACATCAACGTTGATCCGGGCACCATGAGCCCGTTCCAGCACGGCGAGGTCTATGTCACCGATGACGGTGCCGAGACCGATCTCGATCTGGGCCACTACGAGCGGTTCGTGCGGACGCGCCTGAGCCGCAAGAATTCGGTCACCACCGGTCGCATCTACGAGAACGTGATCCGCAAGGAGCGTCGCGGCGATTACCTTGGCGCGACCGTGCAGGTCATTCCGCACATTACCGACGAGATCCGTCGTTGCATCGACGAAGCCACCGAAGGCTATGACGTCGCCCTGGTCGAGATCGGCGGCACCGTCGGCGACATCGAATCGCTGCCGTTCCTGGAGGCGATCCGCCAGGTGCGTACCGAGCGTGGTCCGGAGAAGGCGCTGTTCATGCACCTCACCCTGGTGCCGTACATCGGCGCGGCCGGCGAACTGAAGACCAAGCCGACCCAGCACTCGGTGAAGGAGCTGCGTTCGATCGGCATCCAGCCGGATGTGCTGTTGTGCCGTTCGGAGCAGGCCGTGCCCGATTCGGAGCGTCGCAAGATCGCCCAGTTCACCAATGTTTCCGAACGCGCCGTGATCAGCGTGCCGGACGTGGATGTGCTGTATCGCATCCCTTCGGGACTGCATGCGCAGGGCCTGGATGAGATTGTCGTCAACCAGCTGAAGCTCGCCGACAAGGCCGGTCCTGTCGATCTGTCGGTGTGGGAGGACGCGGTCGACGCCACGCTGCATCCGCTCGACGAGGTGACCATCGCCGTGGTCGGCAAGTACGTCGACCACCAGGATGCATACAAGTCGGTCGGCGAAGCACTCAAGCATGGTGGCCTGCGCCAGCGCACCCGGGTCAATCTGAAGTGGCTGGAAGCGCAGGACCTGGAAGGCACGGACATGGCCGCGCTGGCCGATGTCGATGGCATCCTGGTGCCGGGCGGATTCGGCGACCGTGGTTTCGAAGGCAAGGTGCTGACCTCGAAGTTCGCCCGCGAGAACCAGGTGCCGTACTTCGGCATCTGCTACGGCATGCAGGCGGCCGTGGTCGATTACGCGCGCAACGTGGTCGGCCTCGAAGGTGCCAACAGCACCGAGAATGATCGCCAGTCGCCAAATCCGGTGATCGGCCTGATCACCGAGTGGCGCACCGCTGCCGGTGACGTCGAGAAGCGCGACGACAAGAGTGACCTGGGCGGCACCATGCGTCTGGGCCTGCAGGAGCAGCGCCTGAAGCCGGGCACGCTGGCGCGTGAGCTGTACGGCAAGGACGTGGTGGCCGAGCGCCACCGCCACCGGTATGAGTTCAACAACCGTTACCGCACCCAGCTGGAAGACGCCGGCCTGGTGATCGCCGGCAAGTCGATGGACGACACCCTGGTGGAAGTGGTCGAGCTGCCGCGCGATGCGCATCCCTGGTTCCTGGCCTGCCAGGCGCATCCGGAGTTCCTGTCCACGCCGCGTGACGGCCACCCGCTGTTCATCGGCTTCATCCGCGCGGCACGCGAGCGCAAGGCCGGTGGCCAGTTGTTGCAGGAAGCGCGCGCCTGACTTGCGATGGGGCCCGCCAGGCCCCATCTTGCTCGCTTGAACCAAGTGCATCGGCCCGTTCGATGTAGCGGACAACTCTAAGGAAACGCCATGAAACTGTGTGGATTCGAAGTGGGGCTGGACCAGCCCCTGTTCCTGATCGCCGGCCCCTGCGTGATCGAGTCGATGCAGTTGCAGCTCGATACCGCTGGCAAGCTGAAGGAGATCACCGGCAAGCTCGGTGTGAACTTCATCTTCAAGTCCAGCTTCGACAAGGCCAACCGCACGTCTGGTACCGCTTTCCGCGGCCCGGGCATGGAGGAGGGGCTGAAAGTCCTGGCCGAGGTCAAGAAGCAGATCGGCGTGCCGGTGCTGACCGACGTCCATGAGTACACCCCGATGGACGAAGTGGCTTCGGTCGTGGATGTGCTGCAGACCCCGGCATTCCTTGTTCGCCAGACCGACTTCATCCGCAAGGTGTGCTCGGCCGGGAAGCCGGTCAACATCAAGAAGGGCCAGTTCCTGGCGCCCTGGGACATGAAGCCGGTCGTGGAGAAGGCCAAGGCGACCGGTAACGATCAGATCATGGTCTGCGAACGCGGTGCCAGCTTCGGCTACAACAATCTGGTGAGCGACATGCGTTCGCTGGCGGTGATGCGCGAGACCGGGTGCCCGGTGGTGTTCGACGCCACCCATTCGGTGCAGCTGCCGGGTGGGCAGGGCACCAGCTCCGGCGGCCAGCGCGAACATGTGCCGGTATTGGCCCGGGCCGCGGTGGCGGTGGGTATCTCCGGTCTGTTCGCCGAGACCCATCCTGACCCGTCCAAGGCCCTCTCCGACGGTCCCAACGCATGGCCGCTGGACCAGATGGAAGCACTGCTCGAAACGCTGATGGAGCTCGATGCGGTGACCAAGAAGCACGGTTTCTCACGCTTCGCGTGAAGTCTGACCCATGGACGGCGCTGGAAACCCAGCGTCGCCGCCGGCACTGGAAACAGTGGCCGTGGGGCCTGATCGCACTGGGCCTGGCGGGGTTGTTCACGGCGGGCGTGTTCGGTCTGGTGCTGATCGGCGCAGCGTCCGTGCGGTCCCCGGGTGATGGCAGCAGCGTGCTCAATCTGCGGGCGTACTTCATGGCGCTGCTGGCTGGCGAACTGTTGACTGCCGGCGGCTGCATCGCTGCCGCCGTGCTGGCTTGGCGCCTGAATCGCGGCAAGGTGGCCGCCGGGCTGGCGGTTGTCCTGCTTTCGCTGTGGCTCGGTGCGCTGTCCTACGGGGTGCTCTGATGAATGTGAGCACGTCTGCACGCGATTGGCCCTGGGGCCTGATCGCGCTCAGGCTGGCGGCGCAGGCATGGCACCGTCTGTCCGGCCATGGCCGCTGCTTTGCGGGTGCTCCTGGTATCGCTGCTGCTGCCGGGGCGGGGGCCAGCCGGGGCTGACGCCGTTCGCGCCATTTGGCAACGGGCGGGCAGCCGGGGATAATCACGCGGCATTCGTTTTGTCGCCCCCTCTCCATACAGGTAACCGGCCCGACCATGAGTACGATCCGCAGCATCCACGCCCGTGAAATCCTCGACAGCCGTGGCAACCCCACGCTGGAAGCCGAAGTCACCCTGGAGGACGGTTCGTTCGGTCGTGCCGCGGTTCCCTCCGGCGCCTCGACCGGCACAAAGGAAGCGGTCGAGCTGCGTGACGGCGACAAGACCCGCTACCTGGGCAAGGGCGTGCGCAAGGCTGTCGACAACGTCAACACGACCATCGCTGCCGCGCTGAAGGGCTTCGAGGCCACCGACCAGTCCGGCCTGGACCGCCGCCTGATCGACCTTGATGGCACCGAGAACAAGGGCCGTCTGGGCGCCAACGCGCTGCTCGGTGTCTCGATGGCGGCCGCGCACGCCGCCGCAGCATCCAGCAAGCAGGCGCTGTGGCAGTACCTGGCCGGCAGGACCGGCGTGACCCCGTCGCTGCCGGTGCCGATGATGAACATCATCAACGGCGGCGCGCATGCCGACAACAACGTCGATTTCCAGGAGTTCATGGTGCTGCCGGTCGGCTTCACCTCGTTCTCCGAAGCGCTGCGCGCCGGCACCGAGATCTTCCACTCGCTGAAGTCGGTGCTGAAGGGGCATGGCCTGAGCACCGCGGTCGGTGACGAAGGCGGCTTCGCGCCTGACTTCCGCAGCAACGTCGAGGCGCTGGACACCATTCTCGAAGCGATCGGCAAGGCCGGCTACACCGCGGGCGAGGACGTGCTGCTGGGTCTGGACGTGGCCTCCAGCGAGTTCTTCGAGAACGGCAAGTACAACCTGGTCGGCGAGAACAAGCGCCTGACCTCCGAGCAGTTCGTCGACTTCCTTGCCGACTGGGCCGCGCAGTACCCGATCATCACCATCGAGGACGGCCTGGCCGAGAACGACTGGGCGGGCTGGAAGCTGCTGACCGATCGCATCGGCAAGAAGGTGCAGCTGGTGGGCGATGACCTGTTCGTGACCAATCCGAAGATCTTCCAGGAGGGCATCGACTCCGGTACTGCCAATGCCATCCTGATCAAGGTCAACCAGATCGGCACCCTGAGTGAAACCCTGGAAGCGATTGCCATGGCTGACCGTGCCGGTTATGCCGCTGTCGTCTCGCACCGTTCGGGTGAAACCGAAGACACCACCATCGCCGACATCGCCGTGGCGACCACTGCCACCCAGATCAAGACCGGCTCGCTGTGCCGCAGCGATCGCGTGGCCAAGTACAACCAGCTGCTGCGCATCGAGGAAGCCCTCGGTGCCGGCGCGCGTTACGCCGGTCGTGACGCGTTCGTTTCGCTGAAGCGCTGAGGCCATGCGCGATTGGCGCTGGCTGCTGCTGGTGCTGGCCCTGCTGCTGGCATGGCTGCAGTACCGTTTCTGGTTCGGCCCGGGCAATTCGGGGGAAGTGATGATGCTCGAAGCCCAGGTTGCCGGCCAGGAACGGGACAACGAAGGTCTGCAGCAGCGTAATGATGCGCTGGCTGCGGAAGTGAAGGACCTCAAGGAAGGCCAGTCCGCCATCGAAGAGCGCGCACGCAGTGAGCTGGGCATGATCAAGCCCGGCGAGAAGTTCTACCGGGTGGTCGACGACGCGCCGGTTCGTCCGGCGCAGCCGCCGGTGCCGATGCCCGAACAGGCGGGCGACCACCCGGCGGACGTGCCATGAGCGCGGCGATCTGGGTGGTCGTTCCCGCTGCCGGTCGTGGCGCCCGCTTCGGTGCGCCACTGCCCAAGCAGTATCTGCAGGCGGGCGGGCAGATGCTGCTGGCCCACACCCTGCAGGCACTGCTGGCCCACCCGGCCGTTGCCGGCGCGATGGTGGTGATCGGCGAGGATGACGCGGATTGGCCGGGCTGGAGCGAATGGGCCGGCAAGCCGGTGCTGACCTGCACGGGGGGGGCGACCCGCGCCGCCTCCGTGCTGGCCGGCCTGCTTGCGCTGCCGGAGAGCGTCCGCGCCGATGAGTTCGTGCTGGTGCACGATGCCGCGCGGCCCAATCTGTCGCTGGCCGACCTGGGTCGCCTGCTGGAGGTTGGCCGTACCGATCCGGTCGGGGCCATTCTTGCCGCGCCGGTACGCGACACCCTGAAGCGGGCCGGTGACGATGGTGGCATCGACGGCACCGAGCCCCGCGAGCGCCTGTGGCGCGCGCTGACCCCGCAGCTGTTCCGCCGCCATCAGTTGATCCGTGCGCTGACCGACGCCGCTGCGTCCGGCGTGGACGTCACCGACGAAGCCATGGCCATGGAACGCCAGGGCCAGCGCCCGCTGCTGGTTGAAGGCAGCGAGGACAACTTCAAGGTCACCACGCCCGCCGACCTGGACCGCTTCGAATTCGTACTTTCCCGCCGGGCGCGGGGGGAGCCCCGGGCGGCCCCCGGCGGAGGGGTTTGGCGGAAAAAAGCGGGCCGGGACACCACCCCCCCAAGACCACCCGACCCCCCGCCCACCCCCGGGGGGCGGGTGG